>JAPFCO010000275.1 GCA_026169505.1 Pseudogracilibacillus sp. | reverse complement strand
GCCTTCAACATTTCTTGCACCGTTACTAGTAATCCATATGTTCCGATTCTGTTACCTATGAAGTTAGGAGTATCTTTTGCTTCAACGACACCTTTACCTAAAGCGTTTTCACCAAATTGTTTCATAAAGGAAACAATTTCCGGATCCGTATGTTGTGTCGGGATCCCCTCTAGTAATTTCAAATAACGTGGTGGGTTGAAAAAGTGTGTTCCTAAGAAATGTTTTTTCATATCTTCTGAACAATCCTCAATCATTGCCTCAACCGAAATTCCCGACGTATTAGATGTAACGATAGTTCCTTCTTTGCGATGTTTATCTACTTCCGCAAATACTTGTTTCTTAATATCTAACCTCTCAACTACTACTTCAATGATCCAATCGACATCCGCTAGTTTTTCCATATCATCTTCCATGTTACCGGTTACAATTAAGTCCAAGCTTTTTTTACTTGTTATCGGTGATGGCTTTTGTTTAAGCAAAGCTTGTTTGCTTTCATTTGCCATACGATTACGTACAACTTTATCCTCTAATGTTAATCCTTTACTTTCTTCAGCCTTTGTTAATTCTCTTGGTACAATATCGAGCATAATAGTTGGGATACCAATATTCGCTAAATGAGCAGCGATTCCGGACCCCATTACTCCTGATCCTAATACAGCAGCACGTTTAATTCTTTGATTCATTTTATAATCCTCCTTACATCATCGTTTGAATGAATCGTCATTCATTTATTGATTAAAAAAAATGACTTATAATTATTATAGTAAACTATTATTCAATTTTACGCAATCATTTAAGTGAAATAGTTTTATATTTTTTGTTTTGCTTTCCGCTGGGGAGTGTCATACCTCCTCAGATGAGCGATTAAGCGACAGTTATGAGTATTCAAAATGATGGAGGAGCGATTAAACGATAGTTATGAGCATTCAGATATTAACAATATATATAAGGTAAGGACTCCTCACGTAATGAAGTCCTTTACTTTCCTCTTATTTATTCCTTTGCAAACAACTGATTTACAGCTGCTGTGATCGTCATCTCACCATTTAAAAGCCTATGTTCTAACTCATTTACTTGAGCATTTTTATCTGGTTGACTAAAGAAATCATCAATCAGTCGATCATGAATCATGTCTTGAAACCAACTTTTTGTTTGTTCTTGTCGTCGCTCATTCCAAAAATTAGATGCATGCATCTTTTCTTGAAAATGTTGAATGGATTCCCACACTTCTTCGTGTCCCGTTTGTTTGTGTGAAGAGACTGCAAGTGATGTCGCACTCCATCCCGGTGTGGCAGGTTGTAATAAATGCAAAATCTGCTTATATTCACGAACGGTTCGTTTTGCTAATCGTAAATTATCACCATCTGCTTTATGGACAATAATTAAATCAGTTATTTCCATAATACCTTTCTTCATCCCTTGGAGGTCATCACCTGCTCCAGTAATGACTAATAACATGAAAAAATCAACCATATTACGTACTGCTGTTTCACTTTGGCCAACACCGACCGTCTCAATTAAAATGACATCATAACCAGCTGCTTCGCATAATAACATCGTCTCTCTCGTTTTCCGGTGCACACCACCTAACGTGCCGGAAGTTGGTGATGGGCGAATAAATGCATTCGGATGACTAGCTAATTGTTCCATCCTCGTTTTATCCCCTAACACACTCCCACCTGTTACAGATGAACTCGGATCGATTGCTAAAACAGCTACTTTAAAACCGAGTTCACATAACTTATACCCAAACGTTTCTATAAATGTACTTTTTCCTGCACCAGGTACACCACTAATACCTAGTCTTATACTATTTCCAGTATGAGGCAACGTCTTTTTCAATAATTGTTGTGCAGTTTGTTGATCTGTGCTTTTCATACTTTCAATTAATGTGATAGCTTTCGCTAAATCCATGCGTGAACCTTCGATAAGCCTTTCGTAAATAGTATCAATCGAAAAAGGAGCTGTTTTTTTTACAAACTTTCTTCGCTTCGTTCGTTTCAATCCGTCATGTGAGCTGTGAATCCCACGCATCACATTCAGAGCACTATCTTTTTCACCATCTTTACGATCACTTGTCATTCACTCACTTCCTCATAGCCAAGGTTATGATAAATTTCTTCCATTATCTTCTGTGCTGCTACTGGAATTACAGTCCCAGGACCGAAGATTGCTACTGCACCGTTATTTAATAACTCATCATAATCTTGGGCAGGAATAACCCCACCTACAATAATTAAAATATCGCCTCGTCCTAATTTTTCTAATTCCGCTTTTAATTGAGGAACTAATGTCTTGTGTCCAGCTGCTAATGAACTAACTCCAACAACATGGACATCATTTTCTACTGCTTGGGCAGCTGTCTCCGCTGGTGTTTGAAATAATGGACCAATATCCACGTCAAAACCCAAATCTGCATACGAAGATGCTACTACTTTAGCACCTCGATCATGTCCGTCTTGACCCATTTTAGCTACCATGATTCGCGGACGTCTTCCTTCATTTTCCAAAAACTCATCTGTCATTTCACGTACTTCTTCAATTTCTTCTTGTTCCGAGAAGTTTGAACTATATACTCCACTCACAGATCGAATCACCGCCTTATGTCGCCCTGATACTTGTTCAATCGCATCCGAAATTTCACCGATTGTTGCGCGAGCACGAGCGCAGTCTACAGCACATGCGAGCAGATTCTTTTCACCTGATTGAGAAGCTGTTGTTAAATCAGCTAATAATCGTTGCACTACTTTCTCATCACGCGCTTGTTGCATGCGTTCAATTCGCTCGATTTGTTTTACACGAACAGCTGAATTATCAATATCTAATATATCGATTGGTTCTTCTTCATCTAATGGAAACTTGTTCATCCCTATAATCGTCTCTGCTTTCGAATCGATTTGTGCTTGTCGTTTCGCTGCAGCTTCTTCGATTTTCAATTTAGGCAGACCTGTTTCAATCGCTTTAGCCATTCCACCTAATTCTTCAATCTCTTCAATATGTTCCCATGCTTTCTCGATTAATTCATCCGTTAATTTCTCTACATAATAGGAGCCGCCCCATGGGTCAGCTACATTCGTCATTAATGTTTCTTCTTGTAAAAACAATTGCGTATTACGAGCAATTCGTGCCGAAAAATCCGTTGGAAGTGCAATTGCTTCATCTAATGCGTTCGTGTGCAAACTTTGGGTATGTCCCATTGCAGCCGCATTTGCCTCTATCAATGTACGTGTCACATTATTAAATGGATCTTGTTCTGTTAAACTCCATCCTGATGTTTGCGAATGTGTCCTTAACGCAAGTGACTTTTCGTTTTTAGGTGCAAATTCGCTCATCATTTGTGCCCACATTCTTCGTGCCGCCCGCATTTTAGCAACTTCCATGAAATAGTTTTTCCCAATCCCCCAAAAGAACGACAATCTTGGTGCAAATGAATCAATATCAATACCTGCCTCTAAACCGGTTCTTGCATACTCTAATCCATCAGCTAACGTATATGCTAATTCAATATCTGCTGTTGCTCCTGCTTCTTGAATATGGTATCCAGAAATAGAAATCGAGTTGAATTTCGGCATATGATTTGATGTATATTCAAATATGTCAGCAATGATTTTCATCGACATGTCAGGTGGATAAATATACGTATTTCTTACCATATATTCTTTCAAAATATCATTTTGAATCGTGCCTGCTAATTGATCCGGTGTAACTCCTTGTTCCTCCGCAGCGATAATGTAAAATGCCATAATTGGTAAAACAGCACCATTCATTGTCATCGATACAGACATCTCATCTAAAGGGATTCCGTCAAATAATATTTTCATATCTTCGACAGAGTCAATCGCAACACCTGCTTTTCCAACATCCCCATGAACTCGTTCGTGGTTGGAGTCATAGCCACGGTGAGTAGCCAAATCAAAAGCAACGGACAACCCTTTTTGACCCATCGCTAAATTTCGGCGATAAAAAGCATTACTTTCCTCCGCAGTTGAGAAACCAGCATATTGTCTAATCGTCCATGGACGAGTAACATACATTGTTGGATATGGTCCTCTCGTATTAGGTGCCACACCAGGGTAATCATTCATATGTTCGATATTTTCGACGTCATCTACCTCGTACATATTTTGAATGGAAATACCTTCATTCGTGTCTATGATAGCTTCTGTCATAAATCCATCTTTTTCCGTCATAAAATTAGGTTGAATATGATTAAAATCAGGTTTTTTCAAGCTTATTCCTCCTCCCAGCGATTTTTAATAGTCGTAAACTTTTCTAATTGATTTTGTCCTTGGTAAATAAATCCTGATATTCCAGCTTCTACCCATTGGTTCATGATCGTTTCTTCATATTTTCCAGCAACATCAAGCCATTTCCCTTTTGGTAGGTCTTCCATGAAGAGAGACATCATCGTTTCTGTATCTTTAGGAGGCATACAAATGATTCCGTAATCAAAATCGTTTGCCATTATCCACTGACGGCCTTCTTCTACAGAAGCAAAAGCCGGGCTCGAGATTGTTTCTAATCCTGCAGCAGATAAATATCCTGTTACAAAATCGGCACGTGGTTTAAAGTCTTTCAACAGACCAAATGTAAGTAAAACAACTTTTGGTTGTTGTTTGGCAAAATAAATACGAAGTTCTTCATATGCTTGCGACAGCCTGCCTTCTACCTGTTTTGCTCCTTTTGAAATATGTATTTCATCTGTTATATTTGCATACACATTCGTACCTATGAGTGATTTCTCACGATGATGCACTTGTTCTAATCGCTGTGCGGCAACTTTTGCTATTCGCTGTTCCAATGCCCCACTAGCAACATACGAACTATATCCGCCTTGATTATCAATATCTTGAAATAAAGCCCAAGCCTTTTCAATTAAATCATTCGTCAATGTGTCAATAAAATAGGAGCCACCTGCTGGATCTAACACATATTGAATAAAAGTTTCTTCTTTAATAACGAGTTGTACATTACGTGCATAACGGATAGATGCAGGTGTTATATCGGTTAAGATATTATGTGGATGAACCGTTAAAACATCTGTTCCACCTAGTGCAGCTGCAAACGCTTCATTTCCTGCGCGTAATAAATTAACATACGGATCTAGTTTCGAATAGGTTCGTAACGATGTTTCCGAATAAATTGGCACACGACTCGTCTTTTCATGACCATACGCACGTGCAAGCGTTTGCCAAAGTGCTCTAAATGCACGTAATTTTGCCATTTCCATAAAGAAATGCGTATCAACGGCAAACCTGATGATAAACTGGTGTGCAAATGCATTAAATGAAGAGTAGTTTTCTGCTTCCTCCACTGCGATCGCTAACGCTACAGCTAATTCCGTTACAATATCAGCGCCTTCATGATGGATACAGGTTGTCTTAGCTTCTAGACTACGGACGAGGTGGAATCCAACAAGTTCTCTTACTACTCCAGTAACCGCACCTTGAACTTCCTTTTTCTGATCAGCAGCTACAAAATCAAACGCCTTAACTAATTTATCCTCTTTTTGTAGATCAAATGCATAGATAGGATAGCGTTGCATGAGCGAAGCTAATTCTTTTAGGTCAGCTTCCTCCCATGTAATAGGTCTTGTCCCATCATATACAATTGCTTCATTCCCTTTAGCTAAAGAATCCTTTAATTCACTCATAAAAGTAGCACTATCTGTAGCATAATTCGTTTGTGCTATTGTCCAATCTTGTTTTTCGATCCCTTTACGAATCGTATGTAAGCTGTTTTGTTGATGGTTATTTTCTTTTGTGTAAAGAGGTTTTATATCAATATCTTCTAATGTTTTTGTAATTATTTTTTCCAATGGTAAGCCTTTTAATGACTTAACAGCAATTTCTTCCCATTGTCGATCATTTATTTGTGTAAATGTCGTTGTCTTCATTTTGGAAATCATCGAATTCACTCCTATCTAAGTCAACTTCATCATTGCCTAAACCAGCCACGTCGCTACAACCTGTAGTTGGGAACGATTCAACTCAACTACAGGTTGTAGTAGTGTAGCGATAAATATGTATGATGAGATTGACTAATCTCTGTTAATTATATCATTTGAAAGCTTGTGTTTCCATGTCACAAAGCAAACCCACTCCATATAAGCGCTTTATAGAAGTGAATTTATTGTGATTATCGACATGTTGACATGTTAATTCCACTAGTTATCCTACAAAAAGAGCGGATTACCCTTTTCTTATTAAAGAAGAAAAATATTACATTAACGAACAACAACATAACCTTGTTCTTCAATCGCAGTACAAACTGCTTCTAATGAAATTTCACTATTATCATATTCTAAATTTACTTGCTCTTGCTGTACTTGCACATCAACATGTTCGACACCATCTAATTGTGTGACTGTCTCTTTAACTGTTTGTTCACAGTGATCACATGTCATACCCTTAACCGTTAACACAACGTTTACTGACATTATCCTCACTCCTAACTTCGATATCTACCGTTCATTTTACACGTTCATTTTATATTCTCGCAACAATATGACTTACATGAAGCAAGCAGACAAGCAAAAAATGATGATCGTGAGCAATTAAATAGTAGGGCGAGCATAATATATTCAGAATGCATCTTTTTCCAATAACACAATGTATAAATACAACCTTCTTCATCGCCTTTACTGTTTAAAAGCACCGTATTTTTCTGAAGGTTATCTTACGACGTCAAATTTTTTTATACTTTATTCACTCATTATGATTACTTTCCCTAAATCGAAACCAGTACTGTTTACAAATCGTAACCATTACGATATAATATTGCTTATCTTACTTTTTGGAGGAACTGGAGGAACTCATGTTGAAAAGAATAGTTGCATTCATTTTATTCATTTTTATATTAACTGCTTGTAGTTCGAATGATGCGGATAAAAACGACGATCGTTTACATATCTATACATCGATTTATCCACTTCAATACATTGTTGGTGAACTCGCCGGAGATAAGGCTGTTACCGAGTCCGTTTACCCTCCTGGGGTCGATGCACATACATATGAACCGACATCACGTGAAATTACACAATTAGCTAATGGAGATGCTTTTGTTTATATCGGGGCGGGGATGGAAGGTTTTGCTGAAACGATGGCAGATGCATTAAATAATCAAGATATCTCATTTATAGAAATAGGACAACAAGAAACTTTATTTCAAGATAGTAAACATGACGATCATGATCATGAAGATGGACAACATGGAGATTTAGATCCACATATATGGCTAGACCCTGTTCGGATGATTCAAGTTGCAGAATTAGTTACCAATGAATTAGTTGAATTACAACCAGAAAATAAAGATGTTTTTTTAGAAAATTTAAGCACATTTACAGAGAAAATGACCGTCTTAGATGAAAAGTTTGCTGCAACTTTAGAAGATAATGCCCATCATGAG
>JAPFCO010000011.1 GCA_026169505.1 Pseudogracilibacillus sp. | reverse complement strand
GTCAACATGACATCATGTAAATCTTCTACTTTTCCTTGTGCTAGTCCTTCTGTCTTCATATTTGATGCTTGTTCGGCTTGATTTACTTGTTCGATTGCATTTTTTAATAAGGAAGAAAAGTCAACATTGCTTTTTTCTTCAGGTTGAACTTGATTTGTTACCCCTTGCTGGAAAACCGGCGATATGTTATTTACTCCTTGCATATGTACTGTCATATAACCAAATCCTTTCCCTCTATTTATCTACCTATTTCTAATGCTTTTAATAACATATCTTTTGATGCATTTAATGCAGTAATATTTGCTTCATATGAACGGGTTGCACTCATCATATCCACTGTTTCTTTCAATGGGTCTACATTGGGATATTGAACAAATCCGTCTTCATCTGCATCTGGATGTGTTGGATTATGCACATTTTTAAAAGGCGCTTGATCTGTGATAATCCCATTAACCTTTGTTCCGTTTATCTCAGATGAAGTGCCATATCTTGCTGTATGTAAAAACGATTTAAATTGTGGTGTATTCGGTTGTAAACTTACCATTTTTCGCTGATACGGTTCATACTCCCCGTCTTCATTGATTGTCGCTCTTGTTGTTTCTGCATTCGCTATATTTGAAGATGCTACATCCATTCTTAATCTTTGTGCAGTTAATGAACTTGCACTTATATTTAATGTATTAAAAATCGACATGTCGCTTACTTACCTCCTCTTACTACTGTTTGTAATGTTTGGAATTTTCCATTTATACGATCAACTAAACTACGATAAAAAATTTGATTTTCTGCCAAATCAGCCATTTCCTTATCCATATCCACATTATTTCCATTATGACTGTACGTCGTATGTCTATTCATTCCAATCGCATGCGAAAATCCTTCATTATCTGAAGAAGGAAGATGGTTCGTATGTGTCTTCTTTAACATTAATTTGTTTGATTCATCTTCTAAAACGGATTTAAAAGATACGTTTTGCGCCTTATAATTTGGCGTGTCGATATTTGCTATATTATTGCTAATAGCCTTATTTGCTTTTGTCGAATAATGTAGTGCATTCTCTAGTGAATGTATCGTTTTGTCAAACACTTCATACTACTTCCTTCCTACAATTAATAGCCCGTTTAGTTTTAGTTTGTTTATTGTTTAGTTATATTATTCTATTTCATTTTAAAATAAACTGAAACTAAAGTCCAGTCATTACATGTAAATTTTACATAAAATACATTTTTACATATATTTAGACCTAGTTTTATCAATTATAACGACTTTTATTGACATTATTTCTCTTTCTGATTCATTTGAACTAATACTCATTCATTATACATATAAACCTGTTAAATGCATAATAATTACTTATTCTGTCATATATAGTCATTAATCACTATAACATATAAAAAAGACTGTCGTAAAAAGTCCCAATATGGACCTTTTACACAGTCTTTTATTTTCATCATACAGAAATATTGCCACATCTCTACAGTCTGTAGTTTCGTTGTAACTTTCATAACGACTTACTATGGAGACATAGCTGTTTTATAATTATGAAATTAATTCTTTTATATTAAGAGTTACGAATTTTGTCTAATTCGACTAAGAAATTCTCATTTAATACTTTAATATATGTTCCTTTCATTCCAAGTGAACGAGATTCGATCACACCAGCACTTTCTAATTTTCTAAGTGCATTAACGATGACAGAACGTGTAATTCCTACACGATCGGCAATTTTACTTGCTACAAGTAGACCTTCCGTACCGTTTAATTCCTCAAAGATATGATCAATTGCTTCTAATTCACTAAAAGATAAAGAACTAATAGCCATTTGAACTACCGCTCGATTTCTTGCCTCAATTTCAATTTCTTCTGCTTTTGCTTGAAGGATTTCCATACCTACAACAGTCGCACCATATTCAGCTAATACTAAATCATCGTCGTTAAAACTTTCTGTTAAACGTCCAAGTACTAATGTTCCGATACGTTCCCCGCCACCAATCATTGGAACAATTGTTGTTAAACCATCTTGGAATAACTCACGATTCTCATATGGAAATATAGTATATGAACTTTCCGTATCAATGTTTGCTGTAGTTTCATTGATGTTTAATAATCCATTTGTATATTCTTCAGGGAACTTTCTGTCCTCTAACATTTTCTTCATTCGCTCATTTTCAATTTCTTGATATGTTGCTACTCCTAGAAGATTTCCTTTCCTACTTACTATAAATGCATTTCCAGATAAAACCTCGGATAAAGTCGTCGCCATTTCATTAAAATTTACTGGCTTTCCTGCTGTCTGTTGTAATAATGAATTAATTTTCCTTGTACGTTCTAAAAGAGTCATCTCTTTCATCCTTTCATAATTTACGTCATCTATTTCATGTTGTACCCTTAAAGTACAATTATTATGTTATAAAATAAATTGACTAATGTTTTTGTCTTTAATAATATTGTTTAATTTTTCATTAACATACTGTGTCGTAATTTCGACTGTTTCTAAATTTATATCAGGTGCTTCAAAGGAGAGATCCTCAAGTAACTTCTCAAGAATTGTATGCAATCTGCGTGCACCGATATTATCAGTATCTTGATTCACTTGATAAGCTATCTCCGCAAGTCTGTTGATTGCATCATCTGTAAATACAACATCGATACCTTCTGTTTTTAATAATGCTGTATATTGCTTTAATAATGCATTAGAAGGCTCCGTTAAAATTTTAACAAAATCATCTACTGTTAACTTCTCAAACTCTACTCTTACTGGAAAGCGTCCTTGCAATTCCGGTATTAGATCGGAAGGTTTTGTCATATGGAATGCTCCAGCCGCTATAAATAAGATATGATCTGTTTTAACCGGGCCATATTTTGTCACTACAGTAGAACCTTCTACTATAGGCAAAATATCACGTTGTACCCCTTCTCTAGACACATTGGGACTATTTGTATCTGAACCTGCAATTTTATCAATTTCATCGATAAATACAATTCCTGCTTGTTCACATCGCTCGATTGCTTCCTGTTGGGCTTCTTCGATATCAATCAATTTCTGTGCTTCTTGTTGAGTTAATATCTTTCTTGCTTCATATACAGGTAGCTTTCTCTTTTTCGTCTTTGTTGGCATCAATTGACTGAATGCATCTTGCATATTCACACCCATCTGTTCCATACCCGAACCTTGGAGCATATCAAACATGGACGGAGGATTTTCTTCTATTTCTATTTGTACTATTTTTTCTTCTAATTCACCTAATTCAAGTAACTGCGCTGCCTTGTTTCTTTTTTGCAAAATATCATCTTGTTTAGATTCATCCTCTTGTACTTCATCTTCAGCATCTTCCATATTAGGAAATAGCATCTCAAAAGGATTTTTTACATTCTTTTGTTTTTTCAATTCAGGTACCAATAGTTTAGTTAGTTTTTTATTTGCGGCTACGATTGCACGATCTTCCACTTCTTCCATTTTCTCCTCTTTTACGATTCGCAATGACATTTCCATTAAATCACGAATCATTGAATCAACATCTCGACCAACATAGCCAACTTCTGTAAATTTAGTCGCTTCTATTTTGATAAATGGGGCACGAACTAACTTAGCTAATCTCCTAGCTATCTCTGTTTTACCTACCCCTGTAGGACCAATCATTAAAATATTCTTCGGCACTATTTCATCTTTTAGCATATCTTCTAACTGCATTCGTCGATACCGATTACGCAATGCTACGGCAACGGATCTTTTTGCATCTTGTTGACCAATAATGTAATGATCTAACTTTTCTGCAATCTGTCTAGGAGTATAATTGTTATCCATATTGGTAAAACTCCTTTCATTCATCTAATTAAAGTACTTTCGTCGTAATATGATCATTCGTATAAACGCATATTTCACTTGCAATCTGTAAAGCCGCTTCTGAAATATCACGAGCACTCAGAGATGGCGAGTACTTTGCTAAGGCTCTACCAGCACTCAATGCATAATTCCCACCAGAGCCTATCGCTAATATTCCATCATCAGGCTCAATTACCTCACCTGTCCCAGACACTAATAACATATGATCTTTATTCATTACAATTAACATTGCTTCTAGTTGACGCAACATCTTATCGCTTCGCCACTCTTTTGCTAATTCAACAGCTGCTCTCATTAAATTACCGTCATATTCTTCTAATTTTCCTTCGAACTTTTCAAATAATGTAAATGCATCAGCGACTGAACCTGCAAAACCAGCAATAACTTGATCATTAAATAATGTGCGAACTTTTTGAGCTTTATGTTTCATAACAACTGTGTTTCCTAGTGTTACTTGACCATCTCCGCTCATGGCGTTTCCTCCATTGTGCTGAATGGCAAATATTGTCGTTGCATGTAATTCGTTTGTCACTCTTCAACAACTCCTTAATCACTTGGTTTTGCTCGTGGATGAGTGTTCATATACACATTGCGCAGTCTGTCTTTTGTTACATGTGTATAAATTTGTGTGGAGGACAGATTATCATGTCCAAGCAATTCTTGAACAGACCGTAAATCCGCTCCTTCATTTAACATATGTGTTGCAAATGAATGTCTAATTTTATGCGGATGCATATTGACAGTCGAAGACGTTTGCTTCATCATGCTATTTAAGACATAGCGAATACCCCTAGCAGTAATCGGATTCCCTCGGGAATTAACAAACACACGATCAGACTCTTCAGAAGCTTTATGTGTTAACTGCTTTCTTCCATCCGCCACATAATGACGCAAAGCTTCTTTTGCGTATTGTCCAAACGGTATAAATCGCTCTTTTCTACCCTTTCCAATCACATTTAGGACACTAAGGTGAAAATCAATTTGATGTAATTGCAATTGTTCACACTCACTCACACGAATTCCAGTTGCATACAATGTTTCTATCAATGCCTGATTTCTTTGCCCAATTGGCGTTGATCTATCACTTACCTCAAACAATTCTGATAATTCTTCTTCATAAAAGAAGTTCGGAATACGTGTATCTTGCTTAGGTAAGGGGATATGAGCAAAAGGATTTATCTCAATTTTATGGTCTTTTTCTAAAAAAGTATAAAAAGATCGTAAACATGAAAGTGTACGGGAAACAGACCTTCTACTAAGTTTACGTTCATATAGCTCCGTTAAAAAAATCCTTACAACTGACTGATTGACATCTTGAATTCTCGTAACTTGCTCTTTTTCTAAAAATGTAAGAAACATCATTAAATCAGATTCATAAAATTGAATCGTATAATCGGAAGCATTTTTTTCTACATGTAAATAGGCTAAAAATTGCTGGATATTTGTTTTGATCGTAAGCACGCCTTCCCTCCAGAAACTAACGATTTTCAACAAGCGGCTTAATCATATCATAAAAAATTATTGCTATCAATTGATTTAACTAAATTGTAACAAAATTCTGAATTGAGCCTTCATAAATAAAAGTTTGGAATATTACCTATTAAAATTGTAATATCCCAAACAATAATTTTACGCTCCATATACGTCCTAGTCAACTAATTGCACTAAAGTTAACCATATTGACATCTTTTATTGAACATCTTCTTCATAATCACATTTACTACATTTTGTTTGTACTTTTTTCTTGGCTCTTTTTTCCACTAAATAACTATCACATTTTGGACAGCTTCTCGCAATAGGTTTATCCCAAGAAACAAACTCACATTCTGGATATGTTTCACATCCGTAAAATACGCGATTTTTCTTAGATTTCCTTTCGACTACTTCTCCCTTTTTACAAGTAGGACAAGTAACACCAATTTTTTTCAAGATTGGTTTTGTGTTCCGACATTCAGGGAAATTAGAACAGGCCATAAATTTACCATAACGTCCCATTTTGTATACCATTGGATGTTCACACTTTTCACAGTCAATTCCTGCTGGTTCATCCTTTATTTCTATCGTTGCCATTTCTGCTTCCGCTTTATCTAACCTTGGACGGAAATCTAAATAAAAGTCATCAATAAGTTTCTTCCACTCTTCATTCCCATCTTCTACTTGGTCGAGCTTTTCTTCCATACCAGCAGTAAAGTCAACATTTGTTATTTCAGGAAAATACTCTACAAGTACGTCAATGACTATTTCTCCAAGTTCTGTTGGGATAAAGCGTCTGTTATCTAATTTAACATAGCCACGTCGCTGAATCGTATCCAGTGTAGGCGCATAAGTCGATGGACGACCTAAACCTTGTTTCTCCATTGTCCCAACTAATGTTGCTTCCGTATAACGTGGTGGTGGTTGTGTAAAATGCTGATTTGGTTTAATTTCTTTTGTTGATACATTCTCA
This sequence comes from Pseudogracilibacillus sp., assembly GCA_026169505.1. Classification (GTDB taxonomy): domain Bacteria; phylum Bacillota; class Bacilli; order Bacillales; family Amphibacillaceae; genus Pseudogracilibacillus. Next base: position 6,508 of record JAPFCO010000011.1, on the reverse strand, counting down.
CCTTCATTTAAATCAGGTAAAAATGTTTCTTCTTCCTTCTCCTTGTTATCGGTTCCTTCTATATATACCTTCATAAATCCTTTAAATTTAATCTTGGAACCTGTCGCTCTGAATTCTACTCCATTATTCAATAAATGGACGGTCATTGTGTCCATGACCGCTGGTGCCATTTGACTAGCTAAAAACCGCTCATAAATTAATTTATATAATTTAAATTGGTCATTTGACAATATTCCCTTTAAAGAGCTTGGTTCACGTAATGCAGATGTAGGACGAATCGCTTCGTGTGCATCTTGTGCGCCTTCTTTTTGTTTAGCTTTTTGGAGCGGACCGATAAACTCTTTTCCGTATTTTTCTTCAATAAAAGCAGTTGCTTCCGTTCTTGCCGTATCAGAAATCCTCGTTGAATCCGTTCGCATATACGTAATTAAACCAGTAATTCCTCCTGCTTTTCGTCCTAAGTCAATTCCTTCATATAATTGTTGTGCAGTCATCATTGTTTTTCTTGCACGGAAGTTTAATTTTCTAGCTGCATCTTGTTGTAAAGTAGAGGTAATAAATGGTTTGGCAGGATTTCTTTTTCTTTCACGTTTATTCACCTTATTAATAGTAAATTCTTTATCTACAAGCTTGTCAACGATCTCCTTTACTTCTTCTTCATTTTTTAATTCTTTTTTCTTACCGTCAACACCGTAGAATTTACCAGTAAATTGATCTTTGTCTTTTATAAATTGAGCTTCAATTGACCAGTATTCTTCTGGAATAAACTTTTTAATTTCCTTTTCACGATCGTTAATCATTTTCACGGCAACCGATTGCACACGACCAGCACTTAAGCCTTTTTTAATCTTTTTCCATAGTAGAGGACTAATATTGTAGCCGACAAGTCGGTCTAAAATTCGTCTAGCTTGCTGTGCATCTACTAGGTCATAGTCAATTTTTCTCGGTTGTTTAAATGAGTCTTTAATAGCATCTTTTGTAATTTCATTAAATACAACACGACAATCTGATGTTTCGTCTACATTCAGTGCATGAGCTAAATGCCATGCAATTGCTTCCCCTTCACGATCCGGGTCAGCAGCCAAGTATATTTTCTCTGCTTTTTTTGCTTCTTTACGTAGTTCTTTTAATTTTTCACCTTTACCACGAATTGTAATATATTTCGGTTCATAATTATTATCGACATCGACACCCATTTGGCTCTTTGGTAAATCACGTACATGCCCGTTCGAGGCTCTCACCGTATAATTTTTCCCTAAATATCTTTCAATCGTTTTTGCTTTTGCAGGTGATTCTACAATTACTAAATACTTCGACATAGATTTTCCTCCTTCACATGAGGTTCCCTTACAATTAAATGATAAATAAATGGATAGTTAAATGAATTGCAAATCAACACTAATAGTAAGTATATAGTATTGGTTTGTCAAATATAGCGACGTAGCGATAAATCTGTATGATGAATTTAACTAACCTATTTATGCAATTTAACTCTTAATATAGTAAGTTCAAACTAACCCCATTCATCCTGAACATCATCCGCGCACATTACTAGCTTTGCACCTTCTTGAATCATTTTATTACAACCGACTGTTTGTGGCAATAATGGGGATCCAGGTATCGCAAATACATCTTTTCCCTGCTCTAATGCTTGATCTACCGTAATTAATGTTCCACTTCTTTCTGTCGCCTCTACAACTAACGTTCCCCGACTAATGCCACTAATAATTCGATTTCTTTCAGGAAAGTGAAATTGTTTTGGTCGAACATCTGGTGCATATTCTGATAATACTAGACCGGTTCTTGCGATCTGCCTACATAACGCTATATTTTGCTTTGGATATATATGACGAAAACCACTACCTAAAACAGTAATTGTTTTCCCATTATATTCTAGTGCTCGTTCATGTGCAAAACTATCAATACCATACGCAAGTCCACTAACAATGATATAACCTGATTCTATTAAAGGAGTAACAACATGGTTTAACTTATCCTTCGCTTCACTTGATGGCTTCCGAGTTCCAATCACACTTATCGACTTTTTTGCTTGTAACAAAGATATATCACCAATGGTATATAAAACAAGGGGCGCATCTGGTACGTTTCGTAATGAGTTTGGATACAACTCGTCCTCTATCGTTAGAACTGTCGCTATCTCTTCATCTTGTTTAATTTTCTTTAGAATGCTTTCCTTTAGTTGTAATTGTTTATATATGTGTGTGGCTTTTTTCTGTGGTACTTGAAGTAACCGATGAATTTCATGGGAAGATAAAGAAAAAATGGATTGTAGTAGAGGATCAACTTTCCTAAATTGATGGAGTTTTTTACGTGAAATACCTTTAATTTGCTGTAGAATGAGCAGTCGGTCGCGCTTGTTTTTCAATCGAACACTTCCTTCCATAAAATAAGTATAATAATAGAGAACTTGTTTTATCCAAGTTCTCTATTTTTTACATCTTAATGTGTTTTACACTTTTTAGCAAGGTTATTTTCTTCTAAAAGTGCAATCATTGTCTCGCCCATTTCAGCAGGTGACTCTGACACTTTAATGCCACTCTCTGTCATGACGCGCTTCTTTTCTTTTGCTGTTCCTTCTCCACCAGAAATAATTGCACCAGCATGCCCCATTCGTTTTCCTGGAGGTGCTGTAGCTCCACCGATAAAGCCAGCAACAGGTTTATTCATATTTTCTTTTACCCATAATGCTGCCTCTTCTTCAGCTGTACCACCGATTTCACCGATCATCATAACAGCGAACGTTTCTGGATCTTCATTAAATTCTTTTAATACATCAATAAAAGATGTGCCATTTACAGGGTCCCCACCAATTCCTACCGCCGTTGTTTGACCATAGCCAGCTTGTGACAACTGATGAACTGCTTCATATGTTAATGTTCCTGAACGTGATACAACTCCAATATGTCCTTTACGATGAATATAACCTGGCATAATTCCAATTTTAGATTCATCAGCAGTAATAACTCCTGGACAATTCGGTCCAATCAATCTAGTTTTCTTATCTGCCATATAATCTTTTACTTTAATCATATCAGTAATTGGAATATGTTCTGTTATACAAATCGTTAATTCTAACTCTGCATCTGTTGCTTCCAAAATAGCATCTGCCGCAAAAGGAGCTGGAACGTAAATAATAGATACAGTCGCACCTGTTTCCTTAACTGCATCTTCAACTGTGTTAAATACTGGCACACCTAAAATAGTTGTTCCACCTTTACCTGGTGTAACTCCTCCAACAATTTTTGTTCCATATTTAATCATTTGTTCTGTATGATCCATTCCGGCAGAACCAGTAATTCCTTGTACAATTACTTTCGTATCTTTGTTGACATAAATACTCATCCTATGAACGTCCTTTCCTACTGTTTAATGTAGATTAATTTCCTGCTTCTTTTACCATTTGAACAATTTTCTGTGCACCATCGCCCATAGAATCTGCGGCAGTAATATTCAATCCGGAATCATTCAGCAACTTCTTCCCTAAGTCTACATTCGTTCCTTCTAGACGAACAACAAGCGGAATGCTGAGTTCTAATTCTTTCGTCGCAGCAATAATTCCTTGTGCAATATAATCACATTTCATTATTCCACCAAACACATTTACTAGTATGCCTTTAACATCAGGATCTGACAAAATGATTTTAAAAGCTTCAGCAACCTTTTCAGGTGTTGCATCTCCACCAACGTCTAAGAAGTTCGCTGGATTTCCACCTTCATATTTAATAATATCCATTGTTGCCATCGCAAGTCCTGCACCATTTACCATACAACCAATATTTCCATCTAATTGAATATAGCTTAGGTCATATTTTGATGCTTCAATTTCATTTCGATCTTCTTCATCTAAGTCACGTAGTTCTAATATATCTTTTTGACGATATAATGCGTTTCCGTCAAAATTCATCTTAGCATCTAGTGCTAAAACGTCGCCTTCCTTTGTAGTAACTAATGGATTGATTTCAGCAATCATACAATCACTATCTACAAAAGATTTATATAAATTAAGCATTAACTTTGCTACCTTTCCAATATATTGGCTTGGAAAATTCAAGTTAAATGCTAACCTTCTCGCTTGGAAACCTGTTAAGCCAATGGTTGGGTCAATCACTTCTTTAAATATTTTCTCCGGATTGCTTGCGGCTACTTCTTCAATCTCCATGCCGCCTTCTTCCGATCCCATTAAAACAATTCTTGAAATACTACGATCTAATACTAATCCTAAATAGTATTCCTTTTCAATATTACATCCTTCCTCAATTAGTAAACGTTTTACTTCTTTCCCCTCTGGACCAGTTTGTGGTGTTACGAGGACTTTACCTAAAATTTCCTTCGCGTAAGCACGCACTTCATCTTGACTATGTGCGATTTTTACTCCTCCAGCTTTTCCACGTCCACCTGCATGGATCTGTGCCTTAACGACTTTGACATCACTGTTAATTCCTTTCGCGTACTCGACAGCTTCATCAATTGAATAGGCTACATATCCATTTGGAACATTAACGCCACTTTGTCGTAGTATGCTTTTTGCCTGATACTCATGAATGTTCATCCCTCTATGCCTCCGTTTTCTTAATTAACCTGCATGTCCTATTGTAGTAAATTCAGCGAAAATACTCAAAGGATAAGGTATAATTATATACCATGATATATTTTACTTATCATCTGATGTTTGTTTATCTACATGGTAAATATAAGCAAAGACCTCTGCTACTGCTTGGTATAATTCATTTGGAATAGCACGATTAATTTCGATTTCACCTAATATCTCCACTAATGACGGATCTTCCAAAATAGGAATTTGGTGGTTTTTTGCTTCCTTTATAATATTTTCAGCAACTAAACCTTCACCTTTTGCTGATACAATTGGTGCTGATTTGTTTTTATCTTGATAAGATAAAGCAGCTGCTTGTTTCAGCTTCTTCTTCATATACGAAAATCAAACCCTTCTTGTTGATGATTGTCTTTTTTATGTATAGTTGAAGATGGTATTACTTCATTATTCTTAGATAAAGGCTTCCATTGTATCGTGGATAATTGATACTCAAGTTTTTCCAAGTTTTCTTTCATGTCGAAATATAAACGGCCCATATTCTCTACCCCCGTTACTAAATCATTAAAGATCGAAACTGTAATAATCCGCTTTTGAATTTGCATATCCACAATCGTTTCTTGCAGTTGCTTTAGATCTAAGACAAAAATAACTCGACAATAATCCGTATCAATTTTTTTGTCGGGTGTTTTTTTACTTTCAAATTGCAACCAAATATCTTGATTCAATTCGAATTTATTTCCTGGGATTAGTAATTGTGCTTGATACATTTGGTTCGTTTCCGTTAATGATTGTAATTGCATACCATTAATGAAATGAAGTAACTGTTGTATTTGTTCTTGGTGGAATCCCCCTTGTTGGAGCATATGCAGTAAGATACTTTTCACCGTTTTCGTCTGTAAACCTTGGAAATCTTCCTGACCACTTTGTAATGCTTGAATTATTTCATGTTCCATTGTAAGTCCAATCGTTTGCATATAATTTGTAATATGCGCTACAAGCTGCTGTTGAATCGCAAGGTTTGGGAGCTCATTTATTGGAGCAGCACTGAAGTTTGTTGTTACTGTTGATAAGGTGCTATAAACTTCTGGATTCGTCAAAGCTTGAATATATGGAAAAATTGAAGCTTGATTATTTACTGTTAATGGATTTAAAATATTCAATAATGACTGTTGAGTTTGTAGAGGCAAGAGGGGCATTACCTCTTTTTGAATTAGCTCTATAAAAGAATGAAATTCATTTTGGTTCAGCGAGGCTGTTTGTATCGGATGATAGATACTAATCGCTTTTAATACTGTGCTTATTAATTTTGATTCACTAAGTAATAATTGCTTCATATCAATCTGTGCTTGAGAAGTAATCTGTTGGAGTTGCGCTTCACTAGTTACTTGTTGCAGTGGATAATGTTGAATTGATTTTGTTTCGATATATTGCTGCAACCGGATAATAACTTCATCATGATCCAACTTAGAATCAAATAATCCAAGCAGACGAAACATATTAAAAACAGACTCATCGTTTTTTATTTTATCGAGGAGCATCTGAGCATATTCCACGTTACCACTGTCAGGTCGTTGGATAAATGACCTTAACAGCTGTAATAATGTTTGTTCACTTTCATTAAGTGGAGTCGCAGACTGTTGTAATGCCGTATATAACGTTGTCATTGTTGTAGTAAAATCATTCTTTTCAAGTGAAGAAATTGCTTGAAAAACAGAATGAGTAATTGGTAATTTAGTTCCAATCATCCTTTGCAAAACGTCCATTGCAGCTTCCTTTTGTGAACTAGACTGCAATAGTTGCAATGCTTGTACTATTTGTGTTCGATTAAATGGGACGCCATTTGTTATTAATTTTTCTGTCAACATCGTACTCATACTTGTTTCTTTAATTTGTAATTGTTTCATTAGAGAATGAATCGTGGGAGATCCGTTATAG
>JAPFCO010000284.1 GCA_026169505.1 Pseudogracilibacillus sp. | reverse complement strand
TCAACATCCATGGAGTAAGCTGAAGCAATATATATCAATCCTATTTTGCCTCTCCAACCATATGGTAAATCATTCACTTCATCTACTTCCTTTCTAAATCAATCACGCTACGTTAATGTATCATAACGGGGTGTAGCATTGGAAATGATGTATCGATAAATGTTTCTATCATTTACTCTATGATATACCAGTTTATAAGGAGAATACAATATGTTTTTTATACATATAAATTATGTTCGCACGAGCGATCTTCATTACATTCACCATATCGCAATTACATGCATGCATATTTGATATAAAAAAAGGTAGGGGGAAGATCCCCCTTATTTAAACAACAGCGCCTATCGATTGGTTGACAATATCGAGCATCTCATCCATTTGTTCTTCATTAATAATAAATGGAGGTGCGAACGCTAAAGTATCTTGACCATCATAGACAACAGATCTACATATTAAGCCACGTTTTAAAGCTTCTGCCACTATCTTAGGTGTTACCGGATCCGCTCCCGGCTTTCTCTCTAACGTAATTGCGCCTAATAGTCCAATACCCCTTACATCGATTATTTGTTCATGCTGTTCTTTCATTTGTTCAAATCCTTTTAACATATGCGCTCCCATGGCACGAACATTATCGATTAAATTTTCTTCTTTAATAATTTCCAAGTTTTTAAGTGCTATTGCGGCTGCTGTTGGATGACCACTATAAGTGTATCCATGCCAGAAATTCCACGCTGCTTTTTCGTACAGCTCTTTGTGGAGCCGTTCAGAAATAACCATGCCACCTAAAGGTGCGTAACCACTTGTTACTCCTTTAGCCATCGTAATAATGTCAGGCACTATTCCGAAGTTTTCCATACCGAACAATGTACCTGTACGACCAAAGCCACAAATCACTTCATCTGAGATAATTAAAATGTCATGCTCATCACAAATTTTTCGTACTTCTTCAAAGTATCCTTCTGGCGGTAAATTAACTCCACCTGAACCTTGTACAGGCTCGGAAATAAATGCAGCTATTGTATCTGCTCCTTCTTTTTCAATCGTCGCCTTTAACGACTCTATTGAACTATCAACATAATGAAAGTCTGGCGCAATAGAAGAAGTAAATGTATGGAATTCCTCCAACCCTGTCGCACTAGTCGATCCCATTGCTACTCCATGATACGACTTTTTACGTGAAATGATTTTTTTCTTTTCTGGCTTTCCATTTACATTCCAATAATGACGAACTGTTTTAAATGCTGTATCATTCGCCTCTGATCCACCTGAAGTAAAGAACGTCACATTCAAATCACCTGGAGTCCACTTAGCTATTTCAGCTGCAAGTCGAATAACAGGTTCATGACTCCAATTACTAAACGCAGAAGTAAATGCTAATTTACTCATCTGTTCTTTTGCAACTTCACCAAGTTCTTCTCTCCCATGGCCGATATTAACGTTCCAAAGAGATGATAAGCTATCCATTAATGTACGACCTTCTACATCTTTCAAATAGATCCCGTCACCTTCTGTAAAAATAAATGCTGGACCTTCTTCTTGTAATTGTTTCATATTGGATGTTGGGTGGATAAAATGCTTCTTATCCAATTCTGCCAGTTCTTGTTTTAACGCTTCATTTGTCATAATTGAAGTCATATTAGTTTCCTCCTTGTAAGTTCATACATGTTTTTTTATGTACAATAACAAAGGAGTCTACAGATAGGCCTTCCCCTAAATGTAAGTATAGTTTGTTATTGTACATAAAGCCTATTCATATTTCAAATGATATTGAGCTTATTTTACCAACTTTTTTCGTTGGTATATTATCTTTAATACTGTCTATTGGTTGCTATAACTTGAATTGAACCACTTTTGGTTCTACCATATCTTGGATAGAAAACTTTACACCTTCTCTGCCAAGTCCAGAACCTTTTACTCCACCGAATGGCATTCCATCAATTCGATAATCACTACTATCATTGATCAACAGTCCACCAACTTCTAATGAACCGATTGCCTCGAATGCTTGGTGAATATCCTTAGTGAAAATGCCAGCCTGTAAACCATAGTTAACGCTATTCGCTTGATCAATTGCATCTGATAAGTCACAGATTCGGAATAAAATAACGACCGGTCCAAAGATCTCTTCTCTCGCAATCTTAGCAGTTGGTGTTACATTCGTTAATACGGTTGGCTCATAAAACGCTCCATCCCGATGCCCACCTGTAAGCAATTCAGCGCCTTCATCGATTGCTTCTTGCACCCATTGTTCTACTCTGATTGCTTCTTGCTCACTAATTAACGGCCCCATGTCTGTCTGTTCATCTTTTTTCCGTCCTACTTTGTATTGCTCTATTTGTTGAATGAATTTATCTGTGAATCTCACATATACATCATCGTGAATAAAAATGCGTTGTACGCCTAGACAATTTTGTCCAACTGCCCCGAAAGCTCCTGACACACTTCCATTTACTGCGTCATCTACATCTGCATCATCTAAGACAATCACTGGGGAGTTTGAGCCTAATTCCATACTTAGTTTTTTCAAACCCGCCTTTTTAGCTATCGATTCACCTGTCTCTAACCCTCCTGTAAACGATACCATTCGAATCGAGGGGTGTGTCACGAGCGTATCACCGATTTCGCTACCGCTTCCTGTAATAACCGACAGGACCTTTTCAGGTAATCCTGCATCATCAAATGCTTCCGCTAATAACAAGGCACTTAATGGGGTCAGTGATGCCGGTTTAACAATGATTGCATTACCAGAGGCAATTGCTGGCCCAATTTTATGTGCCACTAAATTAAGCGGGTCATTAAATGGTGTAATTGCTGCAATAATACCAATCGGAAAATTGTAATAATAGCCGATACGGTTCTCATGTCCTGGCATTTGATCAAAAGGAATTGTTTCTCCGTTAATTCTTCTTGCTTCCTCTGCAGACAGGCGTAACGTTTCAATACAACGTGACACTTCACCACGTGCTTCTTTAATTGTTTTACTACCTTCACTAGCAATTGTATTGGCAAACAACTCATGGTACTTTTCAACATAATCAGCCGCTTTATTTAAAATGGATATCCGCTCATGTACAGGCATTTTTGCAGCGATACCTGCGCCTTCTTCTGCCATTTTAATGGTAGCTAACATGTCTTCCTTTGATGCTTTTGGTACGGTTGTAATAATTGAATTGTCTTCGGGATCACATACATCCATTGTGTTCAACTTTTCAATCCATCTTCCACCAATAAACATCTTTTTTCCCTTAATTGTTGTCATCATTTTATTCACGCACCTCTCTGAATCGAATTTCTATCTAGGGGATGATGAGATTCCTCACTTTTCAAAAAACGATTTACTGCAGCTACTAACACTGCTGTACCAATCGGCAAGCATTGTTCGTCGATATCGAATATTGGAGTGTGTAGATCTCTGTCTCGCCCATCCTCTAACGAACACCCTAAAAAGAACATTGCTCCCGGAACCTTTTCAGTCATATATCCAAAGTCTTCTCCGCCTAACCCAAATGGTTCCCATTTAATTTCCATTTCTGGATACATTTCTTTAATCGACTGTTCAATGAGCATATTAACTTCCATATGATTATTTAAAGCTGGCTCCCCCTTTTCTAGCTCGAATTCGTAAGAACCTCCAAACGTTTCCGCCAACTTAAATACTTGCTCTACTTCCTGCGCCAATTTCTCTCTCACCTCTGGCGAATAAGAACGTAGCGTTCCATCGATGAC
>JAPFCO010000323.1 GCA_026169505.1 Pseudogracilibacillus sp. | reverse complement strand
TATTAGATGTAGTGCCTACAATGGGAACGGTGTTTTGGGTGTTAACAATTATATTCATTTTATTAAATATAACTCCTATCCTTTTAGAGTTTAAAAATAAAAGCTAATGATTTATAGCGCATTTCAGGGTATTTAAGATTATAATAAGTAGAAGTCAAATAATATGTACTTGAACTCTGAAAGGAGTGTAGCTGCTTATGAATCGGTCAAAGGTAAATAGAGAAGCAAAAAAATGGGTCAAGGAAGGTATTATAACAGTTGAACAAAAGAATGAGATTGTATCTACATACAATAAAAAGGATTCTAGCTATTTACTTCTTTTATTTGCAACGTTATTTATTAGTATCGGTGTACTTATTATTGTATGGGCAGATTGGGCGCAAGTGCCAAATCCATTACGTATTACCCTGATGATCGGTAGTATGGTGTCACTATATCTTTTAGGCAATCACTATTTTCATAAAAGTGAGCAACATGTAACACTATATCCTCCGTACTTTGCCGTGACTTTGATATTGTTAGGCTACGTCTTTTTTGGGGCAACGATGTTATTGTTGATGGAAATATATCATATAGTGCCTTTATCCGTATGGCCTTATGCTGTATGGAGTGTAATCGGGTTATGCCTTTATGTATTTTATCCTCATCGGTTGATTTATATGGCAGCGTTACTTATTACAATTGTTGGTCAAGCCATAAGTAATATAGAACCTGAATTCCAAGTTTAAGTTAGCCGGTTTGGTTTTTGTGAATTTACTATATTTGTAAATATCTGATTTATTTTAGCTTGTAAGTAATTGTAGTTCTTTTACAAAGGCTTCCTGAGCTGTGCGATAATCTATTATTTTACGTGGAATATTATTGATCCACTGTTGGATCCGGTTAATTCTCTGTGTTGATATTTCTACAAGACGTTTGCTTTTTGGAATAAATCGACGGATGAGTTTATGCTGGTTTTCCTTTGTTCCACGTTCATAAGGTGCATAAGGATGTGCAAAGAAGATATCTGTTATATTCCTAAGTAGCTCATGGATGCCAGCGAACTCTGATCCATTATCGGACGTAATTGTTTTAAAGATGGTTTCAGCCTGATCACCTAATTGTTTATACAGTTGATTCATGGCTTGATCGACATTCTTTTGGTCTTGTTGATCAATTTTCAGCAGTATTTCAAAGCGTGTTTTCCGCTCAACTAGCGTAAGCAGCACAGGATCATCTTTAGATCTAGCTCCAAGTAAAGTATCAATTTCCCAATGTCCAAAGTGTTCGCGTGACTCTATTTCTTCGGGTCTATCTTTGATTGAAGGGCCGAGTACTCGGCGATTTTCACGATGTGTAGGTGAATCATTTCTTGGCTTTCGGGATACTTTCTCGAGTAAATCGATGTTTTTTGTTTTCATAATCCCGCGCTCAATCCAGTGGTAAAGCGTTGATGTGCAGGGCGTTAGGTCGCTTGTAAACAGATTTTCTTTGGTGGCACGTCCGACAACCATATCTGGTGACCAGCCTTTTTTCAACATCTTATCATCAGCCCAGTTTGTAAATGAATCGCACGTCAACCACTTTGGACGTCGTCCGCAGTTTTGACGGTTGCGAAGATACGTTTGATAATCAGCTTCAGCTGAATAGCTATATTGATCGTATTCATACACTTTATCGTTATGGATTTGACGTTGTTTAATCGTACGGACAGTCCCGCGGTTTACAGCATTATTAATTGTTTGTGGTGCTCGATTTAAGATGCGTGCAATTGCACGATTCGAATATCCGAGCTCTTTATAGCCTTCAATTTTTATGCGTTCTTCGTAGGTTAAGTGTTTTCCAGTGCGTGAGTTTATGTTATCCTTTACTTGGGTCATGTGAATTCACTCCTATATCGATTGGTCGTACTTTCAATATAGCAGATTCACATGACCTTTGTGTTTTCTTGGAAAATAGTTAGTTGGTGGCTAACTTAATTATACAATCCACCAGTTTCTTTTTTGAAATGTAAATGACTAAAACATATAAAAGTAAATCTCATCTTCTTTAATAATTCTTAATCTATTCGCTTCATTAACAAATCGTTAATGAATACACCTTTTTATTTAACGGATCGTAAAGTGATTAATGTGTTTATACCTTTTATAATTTATTTAAGTAATCTTTATCACTACACACAAGGAGAGGAGTTTACAATGACCAATACAGGGAATTTATCTAAGAAGGATGAACAATACGTTTGGCATGCTGTGAAGCCCTATAATCCAGATGCGACGATCATCGCAGAAGAGGCAAGTGGAGCTTGGGTAACAGATGTTGACGGGAAGAAATATTTAGATGCTATGGCGGGATTATGGTGTGTCAATACCGGTTATGGTCGGACTGAGCTTGCTGAAGTGGCCTACGAACAGTTGAACAAAATGGCATACTTTCCATTATCACAAAGTCATATTCCAGCAATTAAACTAGCTGAAAAATTAAATGACTGGTTAGAAGATGAATATGTTATCTTCTTTTCCAACAGTGGGTCTGAAGCAAATGAAACCGCCTTCAAAATTGCAAGGCAGTATCACCAACAAAATGGAGAGCCAAGTCGGCATAAGTTCATCTCCCGATACCGAGGATATCATGGGAACTCTATGGGAGCACTCGCTGCAACTGGGCAGGCACAACGGAAATATATGTATGAACCATTAGCACAAGGGTTTATTCATGTTACGCCTCCAGATATCTATAGAAGCCCTTATCGAGGTACATTAGAGGAGCAAGGTCTTGCTACAGCTAATGAGATTGATCGCGTGATGACTTATGAGCTAAGTGAAACCATTGCAGGAGTCATTATGGAGCCATTTATTACAGGTGGCGGTGTCTTGATGCCACATGAAAGCTATTTGCCTAGAGTCAGAGAAATAT
>JAPFCO010000162.1 GCA_026169505.1 Pseudogracilibacillus sp. | reverse complement strand
GTCCAATCATAGTCGCGACTTGGGTTGGCATTATTGTTAATACATTTCTAGCAATTATTAAAGCAATCGGTGGAATTGTATCTGGAAGTCGTGCTCTTATCGCTGACGCACTACACTCTACCACCGATATTATTGGTTCTGCCGTTATCCTATTCGCGGTAAAAATTGCCAATAAACCTCCAGATGAAGAACATCCGTATGGACATGGTAAAGCAGAAAACATTGCGTCCATCATTGTTGCGCTGCTCCTTATTGTCGTCGGTGTAGAAATTAGTATCTCATCTATTAAAGTATTTTTTGGAGATATTCCTAAAGCCCCAGGACAATTAGCCATTTATATTTTAGTGGCTGCTATTATAATAAAGGAAATTTTATTTTATTATAAATATTTTTTAGGTAAAAAGTATAATAGTGTCGCACTCATAAGCGAAGCTTGGCATCATCGGTCAGATTCTCTTTCTTCATTAGCGGCTTTAGTTGGTGTTGGCTTAGCAATACTAGGTGAATATTTACAGATTAAATTTCTAGTGTATGGTGATGCGGTTGCTGGAATTATCGTATCCATTATCGTAATTAAAGTAGGATATGATTTGGCAAAAGATTCCGCAAATGTCGTATTAGAACAAGTGTTAGATAAAGAAGATATTAAGAAGTATGAAGAGACAGTACTACAAATAGATGGTGTTGTCGAAATCAATGAATTACTTGCTCGAAACCATGGTAGCTACATTATCATTGATATTAAAATAAGTGTTGATCCGGATATTTCGGTCAAAAAAGGCCATGATATCGCTCATATAACAAAAGACATTTTAATCAAAAATCATAACGAAGTAGAAGACGTACTCGTTCACGTGAATCCTCATTTTTAAATGAAGGTACTGAAGTCTTACATTTTATCAAACCGGACTCCTGGTAAAATATTCTGATTGTACAAAGACTCCTTGTTGAGTCAGATTGCACATCTTATCTATCGTTGGCTCACCACTCGCTCACGGTAAGTAGTATATCAACAAGATGCATCTGTATCCTCCAATAATGTGTATAAATACAGACTACTTCAACCTCCTTTTAAAAAGGGGGGTTTTTTTATTGAAATGAACAAATAATATCATATAGCATATACTTAAAAGTAATTTTATATGTTTTCTATTTACATTTTTAAAAAATTAAGTTATGATATAATCACGGAATGTTGCACATGGTAAAAACTTTGAGTCTAGGTTAAGTTATATGTAAAATTAAACATTGATGAGGAGGTGAAAAAGTGAGTTATACAATCGAAGTAAATAATCTCAATGTTTCTTATTTTGGAAATAAAGCGTTAAAGGATATTTCATTTTCATTTGATACTGGAAATTTAATCGGAGTAATTGGGCCAAATGGGGCTGGAAAATCGACCTTGATCAAAGCAATGTTACATTTAATTCCAATCGAAAGTGGCAACACGACAATTAATGATCAGCCTATTAAGCAGATTCGTCATAAAATTGCCTATGTTCCACAACGAAGTAATATCGACTGGGATTTTCCGATCACTGTAATAGACACTGTTTTATTGGGAACTTATCCCAACTTGAAACTTTTTCGTCGTCCCGGAAAGGTTGAAAAAGAGTGGGCACACCATTGCTTAGAAAAAGTTGGTATGCAAGATTATTATAAAAGACAAATTGCTGAATTATCTGGTGGTCAACAACAACGTGTTTTTCTTGCTCGTGCTTTAGCACAAAAAGCCGATTTATTTTTTTTAGATGAACCTTTTGTCGGTATTGATGTTGCAAGTGAAAAAATGATCATTCAAGTTTTACAAGACTTACGTGACCAAGGTCATACAGTAATGGTCGTGCATCACGATTTATCTAAAGTGGAAGCTTATTTTGATGAATTGATTTTACTTAATAAAGAAGTAATCGAGTCAGGACCTGTACAAAAAGTTATCCAGCCAGAAACAATGACAAAGGCGTATAGTATGGATTTTAATAAAATGAATAAAATGGGGGCACAGTTATCATGATGGATTTTATTGCCGATATTCAGCAATATAGTTTTTTACAAAATGCGCTCATAACGTCCATTATGGTCGGAATTATTTGTGGAGTAATTGGTTCGTTTATCATTATGCGCGGGATGGCGTTAATGGGAGATGCCATTTCTCATGCGGTTTTGCCTGGTGTTGCTATTTCCTATATGCTTGGCATTAATTATTTTTATGGAGCCGTATTTTTTGGAGTGATTACGGCAGTAGGTATAGGTGTTGTAAGTCAAAATAGTCGGATTAAGAACGACTCAGCAATTGGAATTGTGTTCACTGCTTTCTTTGCACTAGGGGTCATTCTTATTTCCAAAGCGCAAACGGCAACTGATTTAACGCAAATTTTATTCGGTAGTGTACTATCTGTGCGTCAGTCTGACATGATCATGACGCTCATTATTGGCATCATTGTTCTACTTGTCGTTATCTTATTTTATAAAGAATTATTAATTAGTACATTTGATGAAACAATGGCTGCCGCCTACGGATTACCTACAAAATGGATTCACCACGGTATTATGGTTCTACTAACATTAACGACTGTAGCATCTTTACAAACGGTTGGGGTTGTATTAGTTGTTGCGATGCTCATTACCCCAGCATCAACAGCATATTTATTAACAAATAAATTTTCGTTGATGATTGTATTAGCTGCATTATTTGGAGCTTTATCATCTGTAATCGGTTTGTATGTCAGTTCAGAATACAATCTGGAATCAGGTGCTGTTATTGTATTAGCAGCAACTTGTATGTTTTTATTGGCATTTATTTTTTCACCGAAACAAGGTATTTTATGGCGTTCCATAAGATCGCGGAAGTCAAAAGCAACTGCAGAAAATATTTAAAACAGAAAGAAATAATAAAGGAGAGAAAGTTAAATGAAAAAAAATATAGCACTTATGTTCGTTGCATTACTATCTATTATCGTTCTGGCGGCATGTGGAAGTGACGACGAGCAAGCAGCAGACACGACAAATAACGAAGATACAGCGAAAGACGAAGCACAATCAGACCCAATTAAAGTTGTTACATCATTTACTATCATTGAAGATATGGCGAATGAAATTGGTGGGGATTTAGTAGATGTGTACAATTTAGTACCCACTGGAACAGATCCGCATGAATATGAACCACTTCCTGATGATATTAAAGCTGCAACAGATGCAGATGCATTATTCTACAATGGATTGAACCTAGAAGGTGGCGATCACGGTTGGTTTGCTAAAATGATGGACTCAACAAACCAAGATTGGGATGTTGCCTATGAATTAGCCGAAAATGTTGAACCAATGTATGTGACGACAGATGATGGAGAAGAAGATGAAATTAATCCACACGCATTTCTTGATCCTGTTGTCGGTATAGAAATGGCAGAAAGCGCTAGAGATGCACTGATTGAAATTGATCCAGATAATCAAGAAATATATGAAGAAAATGCAGAGACTTACTTAGAAGTCTTAGTCGATATTGACGAGCAGTACAAAACTCGTATCGAAGATATTCCTGAAGAAGATCGAATTCTTGTAACGAGTGAACGTGCTTATCAATATATGGCAGATCGTTATGGATTAGAAGAGGGTTATATTTGGGCAGTTGATACAGAGGAAAATGGATCACCAGAACAAATCAAATCATTATTATCATTTTTAGAAGAAACGAGTCCTCCCGTGTTATTTGTTGAAACGAATGTCGATACACGTCCAATGGAGACAGTTTCTAAAGAATCTGGGATTGATATTTATGGTGAAATTTTCTCAGATGAAATTGGGGAACCTGGTGAAGAAGGCGACACATATGTGAAGTATTTACAATTTAATATTGATGTTATCCATGACGGATTACAAGCAGAATAAAAAACAATCTCGGCGAACATAGCCGAGATTGTTTTTTGTAATTATAAAGTTTATTCATTAGTCAATTTTATTAAAAATTATCTGTTACTGCGCCTAGAGATGAACAAGATACATTATGTGCGTACTTACCTAGGACACCTTTTTTGTATAATGGAGGTGCAACCCAATTTTCTTTACGTTTTGCTATTTCTTCATCTGAAACAGCCATCGAGATCTCCTGTTTATCAGAATCAATCGTAACGATATCTCCTTCTTGTAAGAATGCAATCGGTCCACCATCTTGTGCCTCTGGTGCAATATGACCAACTACAAGTCCATGCGTTCCTCCAGAAAATCGTCCATCCGTTAATAACGCTACTTTCTCTCCTAACCCTTTACCAACAAGAATCGAGGAAATGGATAACATTTCAGGCATGCCTGGTCCACCTTTAGGTCCTACATGACGAATAACGAGAACGTCTCCCTCATTAATCTCATCCTTCATTACCGCTTCGGTTGCTTCCACTTCCGTATTATATACGCGTGCCGGACCTTCATGATGTTTTACTTGTACTCCGGATACTTTTGCAACTGCACCACTTGGCGCAAGATTACCTTTTAGAACAATAAGTGGTCCATCTGCACGTTTTGGATTGTCAAGCGGCAAAATAACATCTTGTCCTTCTTTTAAAGGCTGAGCATTTTCTAAGTTCTCAGCGATTGTTTTTCCTGTTACAGTTAGACAATCACCATGTAGGTAACCATGTTCTAGCAACATTTTCATTACCCCTTCTACTCCGCCAGCATTGTATAAGTCTTCCATGACGTATTTACCACTCGGCTTTAAGTCTGCTAAGTGTGGAACACGTTTTTGAAAGTCATTAAAGTCATCAATGGATAAATCGAGACCAATTGCATGTGCCATTGATAATAAATGTAAAATCGCATTTGTTGATCCACCGAGCACCATTACAACTGTAATCGCATTTTCAAATGCTTCACGTGTCATAATATCTTTTGGATAGATCCCTTTTTCTAATAAACTGTAAACAGCTTTTCCTGCTTCTTCACATTCGATTGCTTTTTCTTCAGAAGTCGCTGGTTTTGCAGCATTTCCTGGCAAACTCATTCCCATCGCTTCAACAGCCGCAGCCATCGTATTTGCCGTGTACATTCCTCCACAAGAACCTGCTCCTGGACAGGCATTACACTCAATACGATTTAATTGTTCATCAGAAATATCGCCATTATTATGTTTTCCTACTCCTTCAAAGATGGAAACAAGGTCAATGTTTTCCTCATCTAATTTCCCCGGACGGATCGAACCTCCATAAACAAACACGGAAGGTACTTCTGCACGGCCAATCGCAATTAAACAACCTGGGATGTTTTTGTCACAACCACCAATTGCTACTAATGCATCAAGGCTTTCTGCGCCAACTACCGTTTCGATTGAATCAGCAATTAAATCACGACTTGGTAATGAATAACGCATCCCCTCTGTTCCCATCGAAATTCCATCAGAAACCGTGATCGTATTAAATATCATCGGTGCTCCACCGGCATCTCTTGAGCCTTTTTTCGCACTTTCAGCTAAATCCTTAATATGTATATTACAAGGCGTTACTTCACTCCATGTACTAGCAATTCCTACCATAGGTTTCTTGAAGTCCTCGTCTGTAAAACCGACTGCACGAAGCATTCCGCGGTTCGGAGCTCTTAATGTTCCATCAAATACTTTACTGTTAATTCTCAAATCTTTCGTCATTTCCCTCCACCTTTCTATCCCTTAATTATATTGTTCTTTTTTTAAAAGTTCAAACAATTAACTCTATATGTTGATATATGTATTATTTTGTTTATATTAGGCGATTTTTATCGACAAAATTCATCACCAAACTTATCTTGTTACATCAATTGATCCTTTAAATTCCACAACTTATTATTTAGGCACCACATCTTTATCATAATCAGTTATACTATAAGTAGGATAAAAATTAACAATGGAATCAATTTCATAATTACCTAAACTAGCTACAAGTTGTAGTAGTGTAGCGATCAATTCATATGATGAAATTGACTGATTGAGTAAAGGGAGATAGTACAATGGCGGAAACAATTAATGTACAACTTTCAGAAGGTAAAAAAACAAAGCCTACAGGCGACTTAGATTTTGGCACCATATTTACAGATCATATGTTTATGATGGATTATAACGTAAATAAAGGATGGCATGATCCTAAGATCATTCCATATGAACCATTATCTCTAGATCCAGCAGCAATTATTTTTCATTACGGACAAACAATTTTCGAAGGATTGAAGGCTTATATTACTGATGATGGATCTGTTCAATTATTTCGTCCCGAAAAGAACTTTGAACGATTAAATCGCTCAAGTGAAAGAATGTCTATTCCTAAATTAGATGAAGGCTTTGCCTTAGAAGCACTTAAAAAGTTAATTAACATTGAAAAAGACTGGGTGCCAACACAAGAAGGTACATCTTTATATATTCGCCCATTCATCATTGCAACCCAACCTTATCTTGGGGTAGCACCTTCAACTGATTATAAGTTTATGATCATTTTATCACCTGTTGGTTCGTATTATAAAGAAGGAATCAACCCGATTAAAATCGCAGTAGAAAACGAATATGTTCGTGCTGTTGCAGGTGGAACTGGAGAAGCAAAAACGGCTGGAAATTATGCCTCGAGCTTAATTGCTGAAGAGCTAATGACTGAAGGTGGCTATGCTCAAGTTCTATGGTTAGATGGAGTAGAGAAGAAATATGTGGAAGAAGTTGGCAGTATGAACGTATTCTTTAAAATAAATGGAGAAGTAATTACACCAAAACTAAATGGTAGTATTCTTCAAGGTGTTACTCGTGATTCGGTTATACAATTATTAAAACATTGGGATATTCCATTCAATGAGAAGCAGATTTCCATGGCTGAAATTGCTACTGCACATGAAAATGGAGAACTAGAAGAAGCTTTCGGAACAGGTACTGCTGCAGTTATTTCTCCTGTTGGTCAACTTACTTGGAATAATAAAGATTTTATCATCAACAATGGAGATACAGGACAAGTCGCAAAAAGACTTTATGATACCCTAACATCCATTCAATACGGAAAAACAGATGATCCATTCAATTGGATTCAAAAAGTAACGGAATAACAAATATATCCACTGCTCTTTCCCAAGCTGGAAGACAGTGGATTTTTTATTCGATGTTATGAAGATTAAATGTGCTAGTATTATAGATAAGCGATCATTTATTCGATTTTTTCAGGCTCTTTTGCTTCATAATCTTCTAATTCAACTGTCATCGATTCAATGATTTGATCTTCTTCAGGCATATCCTGTTTATCCCGATCTACTGACACGATCTCGTCTACTGTCTCCATTCCTTCGATAACTTTTCCAAAACCAGCATAATCACTATCTAAATGTGGTGATTCCTCAGTCATAATAAAAAATTGTGATCCTGCTGAATCTGCATCTTGTGAACGTGCCATCGACAATACGCCACGCTCATGAATTAATTCATTCTCAAATCCATTATTGGAAAATTCCCCTTTGATCGAATATCCTGGGCCACCCATCCCAGTACCTTCAGGATCACCACCTTGAATCATAAACCCTGGTACAACACGGTGGAAAGTTAACCCATCATAAAATCCTTCATCCACTAAGGAGATAAAGTTATTCACTGTATTCGGTGCAATATCTGGATACAGTTCAATGATCACTTCTTCTCCGTTTTCCATCGTTAACGTAACGATTGGTGTTTTTCCAGTAGGTTCAGGTGTGGTTGATTCTTCTTCATTAGAATCAGTAGCTTCACCTTCAGCAACCTCTTCGTCTTGTCCTTCATCATTCGTATCTGATTGACAACCGACAAGTACAACTATCAACAGCAACAAAGCCATACATAATAATAAGCCTTTATTTTTCATTTTATAACATCCTTTCTATCTGACGCAGTACTATTATACCGTAATCATAACTATCTAATCTATTATTTCCTATCTTATTGATTATTTACAAATCAAAAACGAGCTCTCATACAAATTTGAGGCTCGTTCAGACATGTTTCGCTTTATATGATTTAAGGTGCGTCCATTAATATCCAAGTAATAGCTGTCTTGTACTCTCAGACATAGGCATCAGTTAAATTCATTAATGCTGAAGTAAGTTCTGTAACAGCAGATTGTAAGTCCACCTGTTAATACTTCTAATAATTCGCTTACTATTTCGCCAAGAATAGGTCCTACTATGGGAATATTCCTAACACCTGGAAGCACTTCAATTGCTAATCTACCCATCCAAGCTAACAGATATTGAATTACAAACAACTGACATTTCATCACACTTTAGACAATTACATATTTAAAATAGGATCAGCAAGTTGCTCCCTGTCTGGAATTCGGTGATGATAATATTGACAATAACCAGACAAATAATGTTCCACATCATCGATTCTCACACGAAAAGAGTGATGTCGAATAAAGAAACTGTTGACAATTAATCCTGGATTTTTTTGATACATTGCAAGCTCTGGATAGAAAAAGCCTACTCGCTGATATTCAGCACGGCGATCAATTGTTTGAATCAAAAAAGCCTCGTCAATATACGCTAGTAACTCTTCTTTACCCAATTCCTTTATTTTCCCAACCATTTTATATGCTGCCATCGTTAGTTCTAAAAAGGTTGGATAAGTTGTTTCCCGATGGTAAATAAAATTCAAACGTTGATTACAATTTTTCAATCCGAAAGTAAAGTATTTATCTTCTGGTGCATAAATCGTTAACTCATTCGCAGCGTAACTTAACCAATGATCATGGTGTTTCCAATAATCATTCGCAATAAAATAATCAAATGTTTTCTTTACCTCATCTAGCCAATATTCTTTTTTGTCAAACGCATATAAACGTAATAAAGCGAATATTGCTTCCCCCTCATAATAGATGATGCGATTCAAGTCTTTGATGCTATAAGATGGGTAACTGAGTACATGAATAAACCCTTCATTAGGTAATTTCATATGGATAATTCCATTAGCAAGGGCTTGGGCCACCTCTTTATATGTATCAGTCTTTGTTACTTCCATATATTTTGTCATAGCTAATATTGCTGTAGCATTAGAGCCCAGTTTTATTTCACTATTATTTGCATAATCAACAACAAATGCTGTATGTTCATCTTTATAGACGACTGCTTCACGAATTAAATAATCAATTCCTCGTTCAACCGCCTCTCTTATTCGGTCATCTTGTACTATTTCATACCCTTCACACATTGAATACAAGGAACTAGAATGTCTCAATATATTATATGTACCAATTTTTTTACCAAAAGCAGAGAAATAGCCATAGACAAATTCCCCGTTATTTTTTACCTGATCCACTAAAAAGTTTGTTGCTTTAGAAATTAAATTTTCTGTTTCTGTAAGTATATCTGGTACTATTCTAATTCCGTTCGTTAATTCGCCACTATACAAGGTGTGAGATATACCTTCGTTTTTATCGATAAAAATACTATTCGTTTTAAATCGATATACTGTCTTATTACGATAATGTTCTGTCATAAATGGAAAACGTGATTGATGTTGATAGTTTAAATAATGATTGATGTTTTTTTCATTTAATTTGAGTGGTTGTTCATTTATTGTACGGATCATCGCATTCCCATGGATCTCTTGCTCTAAAAATGCTAGTTTCCATTCGGGATCAAATGAAATCCCATATCGAAAGTAATTTCTACGTGTTTTAGCTATCTCTTGCTCCAATTCGCGAAACGGCAATTCTGTCACTTCATTTACTATATCCAGCTTGATCCATTGTGGATGTAAATAACCTTTTCTTACTAAATTAGTTACTTTTTGTCGTAAAGCATTAAATAACTTTGTTGGATTAATCGCAATTTCTTTTATTACTTTTGCGCGGATTTGTTCATTTCCAATTGAAAGAAAAACAATATAAGCATCTTTTCCATTAACCAAGAATGGCTGTATTTCTTTTTCCTGTAACATCTTACTGAAGCTTATTTCAAATTCCTCAAGCGTCTTATTGATAAAACTTAACGGTGTTTGTTTCATGAAAAACTCACCATCCTTCAAGTTTAATTAAAGGAATCAGCCCATACTTCTATTGAAATATAGGCTGATTCATAGATACATTTAATTCCTATCCTACAAAACTATTTATTTTGTTAGATTATCTTTCTTTTTTCTTCGGAAGAACAGTCCACCAATACCTGCTAACATAGCCATTAGTCCTGCTAATGCCATATCAAACATAGATGTTGCAGTTTTTGGTAATGTATCATCCCCTGAACTGTCAGATCCTTCAACTTCACCAGTCGAACCATCTGAACCGCCAGCACTACCCGATTTTTCTACTGTTACAAAGATCGAATCACTCTTAGTTACATTGCCATCTTCATC
This sequence comes from Pseudogracilibacillus sp., assembly GCA_026169505.1. Classification (GTDB taxonomy): domain Bacteria; phylum Bacillota; class Bacilli; order Bacillales; family Amphibacillaceae; genus Pseudogracilibacillus. Next base: position 354 of record JAPFCO010000162.1, on the reverse strand, counting down.
AGTAATGGACTGATAAAGTTCAACTTCGACTCCTGCCGCTAATGGATCATCTAATGTAATAATGTAGTTTCCATCGGCATCCACTACACCAGAACCTATTACTTTTCCATCAACTACTACATTAATTGTTGCACCAGGAGTACCTGTTCCCGTAATGGTTGTATCCTTATCAGTAATCGGATCTACTGTTGGTTTATCCAAATCGGCGTCGGCATCGGCGTCAGCATCGGCGTCAGCATCGGCGTCAGCATCGGCGTCAGCATCGGCGTCAGCATCGGCGTCAGCATCGGCGTCGGCATCGGCGTCAGCATCGGCGTCAGCGTCGGCGTCAGCATCGGCGTCAGCATCGGCGTC
>JAPFCO010000345.1 GCA_026169505.1 Pseudogracilibacillus sp. | reverse complement strand
GGCTGCTATTGTCAATTTTATGATTGGTCTCGATGGTTACACAATCTCTTCGGGAGTTTTTCCTAAATATCTTCATGGCGATGATATTATTGCTGTTCCTCTTAATGTAGATGAACTTATACGTGTAGGAATAATACAGCATAGAGATGTAACGTTATCACGACTCGGTGAAATATATGTGGATGCATTAAAAAAGGTTGAACAGGAATTATAAATGAAAGTTTGTCTTCCTATTCAGTTTGTTATAACTTTTAGTTATGTCAGGATATGACTTTTAAGTATTATGCTATATCCAGGAAACTCCCTTATAATTATGAATGATGATTTAAATTGGGGAGTGGATGTTATATGGGAGTTCAAGTATTGTTTTCATTTGTTATCTACATACTAATAAATGCTTTTACACCAGGGCCAGGTAATATTCTAGCCTTAAATACCATGACAAATTACGGATGGAAAAAAGGAAGGCCTTTATACTTCGGGATATTTACCGGCTACTTTTTTGTACAAGCGCTATGCGCCTTCTTTATTTTCGGATTAGAAACCTTCATAAATCCAATTATGAATGTACTTACTTATGCGGGAGCTATTTATATTTTATGGCTTGCCTATCAGGTTGCAATCAGTAATCCCGACAATAAAACATCTGACAAAAAGCCCTCTTTTTGGATTGGCTTTATTTTACAAGTAGTTAATGTAAAAATTTTTCTATTTGGAATTACCGCATTAACAGGATATATTACGCCATATTACTCATCACTGGGAACGCTTTTATTTTTTGAAATGATCATTGCCACGGTAGGGATGATTGCTACTCTTACTTGGGTATTTTTTGGCGGGTTATTACAAAATACATACTTCAAACATTTTCGCACAATAAATATTATATTGGCGTTATTACTTTTGCAATGTGCGGTTGCACTTTTACTACTGTGAAAAAACTGAGTTTTAAATATCCTTGGGAAAATGATGAAATTAATTCATTTGTAAAATATTATCTATCTTCTACGCCAAGCATTTGCTTCGCCATATCTTCATATTCCTTCAAACCCGATTCAATCGCAAATTCAGCAATTGCCACATGATAAGTGGCAACCAACTCTACGATATGCTCAAACATCTCAGTCCATACATAACCACCAGCATTTTGATAGGATTGTATGAGCTGTTTCAATGCATTCTCTCCAAAAAGAGTTAAATGAGCGCCGAAGTCATGGGCTGGATCATCCACACGAGCCTCCGTCCAATCGATCAAACCTGTAACCCTTGCTTTGTTATCGATTAAAATATGCCCTGCATGCATATCACTATGAATAAGTGCTGTTTGTTTTGGCCACAGTGACTCATTTTCCAACCATGCCTGCCACCGAGACCATAATGCTTCATCCACACCAAATGCAGCCTTCACCTTTTCCATGCGCTCTTCCATTGAACTTTTTAATTCTTCTGCTGTGAGTACTGATAGATCCGATTTTCGTGCTTCTTCGTGATCAATTTGATGCATGGAAACCAATGCGCGAGCCAATGTATTATGAAACATATTAGGGACCTTTTTTTCGTCTATTTCCCATCAGAAAAATTCACAAGTTTCTATTCGTTTTCACTATTTTAAGAAAACAACTTTACAATGTAGTATTTTTATTTTAGAGTGAAGATATATTCATTCAATATAGATAAGGAGAACCATATATGATATCGATGGATGAAAAATTTACAATAGTCAAAGCAAATAAAACGGATTTAGATGTGAGAAAAGAAATGGGTAAAATTTTTGCGGAAGGCTTCACACAATGGCTTGGCTATTTTTCCAATGATAAAAATATTATTGCAAAGGCTTTTGCACATATGTTTATTTTAGATCAATTTTATGTAGCTATAAAAAATAGCGAAATTGCTGGGGTTGCTGCATGTACAGATGGAAAGTCTCTTTCGGTACGATTAAATAAAAAAGAGTTGAGAAGTCACTTAGGTTTCATCAAGGGAAGCATGGCAGGAATCTTTTTAAAAAAAGAATTTGAAGCTCCTTATGAAAATTTCCCTCCAAATACTGGATCCATTGAGTTTGTTGGAACAGCCCCACAATTCCGTGGGCAGGGTGTAGCATCTCAAATCATCGAACATATCATTGAATACACACCGTATAATGATTTCGTCATTGACGAGGTAGCAGATACGAATATTCCAGCAATGCGATTGTATGAGAAATTGGGTTTTGAAGAGTACAGAAGAAAACCTATGCCAGAAAAAATGGCGAAGAGAAATGGAATCAATCATCTGTTGTCTTTAAAATATGTGAAAAAATAAGGATATTTCTTTGCTCGATAACTGAAGGGCAAAAAAGGATTTGCTGCGACTTTACTGAACCCCAAAAGCTAGGCTAAATATTTATGCTACTAATTGATTGATATGTGAACGGTATTCAACTAGGAAATCATCACTTTGAAACACATTATCGCAATCCTATCTAATCCCTTTGCAGCATAGGCAACTCACTCATTAAATAGTTATTTTTGTAATGACGATACATTTGCCAAATGCTGCTTCCTGCCACTACGGTAATGTCTTACACAAACAACGCTATCCCTTTTTCCTACTAGGGTAGCGTTGTTCTGTTGTTTATATAACATATCATTTCAATAAAACTCCAAATTGCATTGGATAAAGCACTTAACGTTCGCCCATCAATTTGGATTTAACCCACCAATCGGTACCGACCCAGGGATTTATTGGAAATATATACAGATATAATAATAGTTTATTTTAACGTGACAATCACTTCTCCAACCATGTAACACTTTCAATATGAGACGTTTGTGAAAACATATCAACTGGTTGCACTTCTTGTGTCCGATAGCCACCATCTTCCAAAATGCGCAAGTCTCGAGCTAATGTCGATGGATTACATGATACATAGACGATACGCTTTGGATCCATCGCAATCATTGCTTCTAGTAGTGAT
>JAPFCO010000054.1 GCA_026169505.1 Pseudogracilibacillus sp. | reverse complement strand
ATGTATTATTCAATAACGCAGTAAACGCACCAATAAATAAAATTGCAATCATTCCATAAGGTGGATTATCATGCATTTCTTTCATATCTTTATTCAATCTTATTCCTCCCACACACACAGATGTGAGCATTCCACATTTCCATGTCAATGTACCTTTCATATTCTATACTTGCGATTGAATGAATTCAATCAATTGCTCCATTTAATCACTACACTTGATTCAGTCATACTAGCTATTGCTTGTTCATTAAAAGGCAAAAAAACTGTTCCTATCTCTCGATAAAGAACAGTTTCTTCTCAGTCATTGCTATTTATAAATTACGCTCTAAAACGTCGATTAATTCATCGACATATTTCTCACATGCCTCTTCTGTTTCAGCTTCTACCATTACTCGAATGAGTGATTCTGTCCCTGAAGGACGTACTAACACTCGCCCAGACCCATCTAACTCATTGTTCACTCTAGCTATTTCTTCTAAAACGACTGGATGTCGTAACGCATTTTCTTTATCGACTACTTGGATGTTTTTTAACACCTGTGGATAAACCTTCATTCCAGACGCTAGTTCAGATAAGCTCTTACCAGTTTCTTTCATAATATTTACTAGTTGGATTGCCGTCAGCATCCCATCACCACTAGTACTATAATTTAGGAAAATTACATGACCTGATTGCTCGCCACCTAAAACATGAGATTCTTCCCGCATTTTCTCCATGACATATCTGTCACCGACATCTGCTGTCACTACATTAATGCCTTTGCGTTCCAACGCTTTATAGAATCCTAAATTACTCATTACCGTTGCAACTACAGTATCATTCTGTAATTTATTGCGTTCATGTAAATAAGTAGCACAAATGTACATGATCTGATCGCCATCGACTACACTACCTTGTTCATCCACTGCAATAAGACGATCACCATCGCCATCAAATGCAAATCCAACATCCAATTCCTTTTCTTGGACTAGCTTCTGTAAATTATCTGGATGATTGGAACCGACACCGTCGTTGATATTAGTCCCATTTGGATTATTACCTATCGTGGAAATCTCTGCTTCTAAATCCGCAAATAAATGCGCAGCTAGACTAGATGTTGAACCGTGCGCACAATCAAGGCCAACGTAGATATCTGTAAAGTCATTATCAACTGTCTCTTGTAAGTAAGATAAATATTTTTGTGAACCTTCAAAGTAATTACTCACCGTACCGATTTCCTTCCCAACTGGACGTGGTAATGTATCTTCTTCTTCCATTAGTTGTTCAATTTCAGCTTCTTGTGCATCGGTTAATTTAAAGCCATTTGGACCAAAAAGTTTAATCCCATTATCTCCAAACGGATTATGTGAAGCTGAAATCATTATGCCCATTTCAGCATTTGTCACTTTCGTTAAATACGCAACACCTGGAGTCGAGATGACCCCAAGTCGCATTACTTCTGCCCCTATCGAAAGTAATCCTGCAACTAATGCTCCTTCAAACATCGGGCCTGATATTCTTGTATCGAGTCCAATTAAGACCTTTGGTCGGTCATTATCCTTTGCAAAAACATGACCTGTAATTCGCCCAATCTTATATGCAACTTCAGGTGTCAAACTTTTGTTCGCAACTCCTCTAACACCATCTGTTCCAAAAAATTTACCCACTTATACCTCTCCTTTATCCCAGTCCGACCGAGAATAAACTAAATTCTACTTACTCTACTTCCACAGTTACCTCTTCCGGACTAGGATCTAACTCTATATCGTCCGGACCTTCTACCGTTATGTCTATATCATGCTTGCCTTCTGAGAGACCACTAAGATCAATGAACGCCTTTAGGTCTTCTTTCTTCAAGTCTTTTATAAGCTCATCGCTACCAGTAACTGTTATGTCTACTGATGCCTGTTCTGGTTTTATGAAAGTTACATCAGCTTCATCCATACCTTCAATATCAATCGGAATCCCCTTCAATTCCTTTGATTCCACTACTTCAACATCGACTTCAACCACTTCCTCATTGGCGATCACACCTTCAGGAAAGTCTAATTCAAGCTCAACTGTGCCTGATTCTTCAATAGTGGAAATATCTAATTCCTTTGTTGAAATACCATCCATTTCACCGAGAGCATCTTTCTGTCCAAAAATTTCAATTTCAGTAGGACCTTCCATACTTTCAATTTCTATGTTATCAGGAAGTTCGCCCTTCGTATTAATGTTTAATGGAACTGTTTTACTCGGCCGTTCCACCGGTAAGGAGACCGAAACAGTCGATGGTTCCACTCGTACGCTTAAGTCATTTCCTTGTGCATCATATACCGCTATAGGCAACTCTCGATTTCGGACCGATTCTTTCAGATCCCTCACATCAATAAATACTTTCACCATAGCGATTTGTTCGATATTTGCTTCCGAGCTAACGATTGTAACTGTCCCTGGGGTGAGCTCGGGCTCCCCTAATTCATAACCAACTGGGACTTTATCTAAATTGACAAAATCAATGTCGACTCCAAACTCTTGTGTAGCCCGCCTCTCGATACTTACATCAATTTCTTTCGGTTCAATATAAGCCGTTACATTATCTGGCAGGCCTTCAGCTTGCAATTCAACCGTATGCTCTCCCTCTTCAAACTCCGTTAAATCAACTTCAACAGTGAAATTCTTTAAATGTGCAATCGGTGCTATGACACTACTCTTCCCTTCCAATGTCACAGATACTTCCTCTGGTACACCACTGACAACATACTGTTCAGCGTCAATTTTTATATCTAACGGAATATCGTCGAGTTCTTGTGTTTCCGTTGCGGTCCCCTGATCAACACGCGAATCATTTTGCGCAGTATTTGCTTCAATATTAACGAATAAATACAATGTTACTGCAAGAACTAAGGAGATAATCCGAATCGACCATTTACTCTGAAATAACTTATCCATTCTTCTTCCCCCTCCAGTTCATTAAATTCGTTTCAGGGGTTTTCACTATTTGTAATAAATTTTGTTTTAAAATATGTGCTAATCTTTCTTCATCTAATTCTCTTTGCATTTCGCCATTTTTCGCACACGACATTGCTCCCGTTTCCTCGGATACAACGACCGTTAATGCGTCCGTCACTTCACTAATTCCCATTGCAGCACGATGTCGTGTTCCTAAATCCTTCGATATCGTTGTACTCTCGGATAATGGCAAATAACAAGCTGCAGCAACAATCTTATTATCCTTTATAATTACAGCTCCATCATGTAGCGGTGTGTTTGGAGTGAATATATTTGTTAATAACTGATGCGTTAAATCCGCATCAATTGAAATTCCAGTTTCTGCATATTCCCCAGTACCTGTCTCTAACTCAATTGTGATTAACGCCCCAATCCGACGTTTCGCCATATATGTACATGAGGTAACGATTGATTCAATTGTCTGTTCAATTACTTCTTCCTCAGACTTCCCACCTCGGTAAAAAAGACTCCCTCGACCTAACTGTTCCAATGCCCGACGAAGTTCTGGCTGAAACAGAATAATAATACTGAGAAAACCCCATAATAAAGCCTGGTTCGTTATCCATTGAATGGTTTGTAAATTGAATAATATACTAAACGCCCACACAACAATGATAACGACAATCCCTTTTAACAACTGAATTGCCTTTGTTCCTCGAATAACCATCATTAATTTATATAATACATACCAGACAATCGCGATATCGACACCGATTCTGATAATAGCTAAAAAATCAAACCCTTCTCCAAGCACGTCGACACTTCCTTTTGGATAACAAATTCAGATAGAATAGTATAAAGTATATTATAACATAATACAAAGCAGCATGTTACACAAGAAGTATTTAATTTCCTTTTATCAACTTTTGTAGTGTGATTGAACCTTATTTCGTGTGATGAAAATCCTGCACTTGCAAATTTCATCTCCCACCCACTTTCGAAGTGTTGTTTGAATCAATGTATTTCTGAATTGACATCCGTAGTTTATCCTCGATACAGATGACCTAAACATTGCTAACTTTATCCAAATAAAAAACACGTAGCATATCACTCTAGATTCCAGAGTTTATTCATACGTGTTTTAAACTAATTATATTAATTTTTCACCAAATAAGGAACCGATTAAATCAACCGCTAAAATCGCTGTTTTACTTTTATCGTCAAGCATTGGATTCACTTCAACGAACTCTGCGGACGTAATAAGATCAGATTCAGCTAGCATTTCCATCGCTAGATGACTTTCACGATACGTTGCGCCACCATTTACTGGTGTACCAACTCCAGGTGCTTCTGATGGATCAATACCATCAAGATCAAAACTCAAATGAACGCCATCGGTACGACCTTGTAAATGTTCGATTGTTTCTTTCATTACTTGTGGCATTCCAATCCGATCAATTTCATGCATCGTATATACTTTCACATGTAACTTCCGTAATAACTCTTTTTCCCCTTCGTCTAAACAACGAATACCTATTAAGACGATGTTTTCTGGCTTTACCTTTGGTGCATTACCCATAATATCTGTTAACATCTTATGTCCTAACCCTAAGTTGACCGCAAGTGGCATCCCATGGATATTTCCTGATGGCGATGTCTCCACTGTATTAATGTCACCATGAGCATCGTACCAAATGACGCCCAAATTATCGTAATGCTGAGACACTCCTGCGACACTTCCAATGGCAATACTATGATCGCCACCCAAAACTAATGGAAATTGATCCTCGGCTATTTCCTCGTTCACAACTTTTGCTAACCTTGCATTCGCATCAACTACTTCACGCAAATTCCGTAAATTATCTTCTCGAATTGGCTCCCTACGGTCTGGACGTGCTATATCAACATTTCCTAAATCCTTCACTTTATACTGCAAACTTTCCAATCGTTCGACAATACCTGCATATCGAATCGCACTTGGTCCCATATCAACGCCCCGACGCATTTGTCCTAAATCCATCGGCATACCTATTATAGAAATATCTTTCTTCATAGCAAAACCTCCCTACTCTATTTTACTCAATAAGAGGGCTTTGACTCAACCCGACAAAACAATGCATAATTATTCAATTTTAATCAGTTAATTTCCTTGATAAATATGTATATCTAGCGGTTCGATGTTTGCGGTTATCCATGCTTTATGCATTGCTGGGACATTTACTTCTTCTTCCACAAAAGCCAATCCACAATCGCCGCCACCTGCACCCGATAACTTTCCAGCTCCACCAAATTGCTCTGCTATGTCACTTAATTCTGCTAATTTTTCCGTTTCAATTGGTACATCCGCATTGTCTCCAAGTTTTGCTAAAGCTAGTCGATTTTCTGAAATACCTGCTAAAAATAGAGCAATATCATTGTCTTCCATTCCGTGGACAATTTTTGCAACCGCATCACGACTACGCTGTATAAAGGTTTCATAATCGTTTGGCGCAGATAATTTCAACGCTAAAATGTCATTGACTAAACTTTTCGTTGACGCTGGCTTTCCTGTCCAACCAACCGAGATGTCAAGATCTGACGGAAATGCTGACTTTTTGATGGATAAGTACGGCCACTTTTTCTCGATAAGCGCATCGATACTAGGACTCTCCTCTATCTCTTTTAATAACCATTCCGCCTGAAAAGAAGCATATTCTAATACCCCACCATAAGTAGAGGCGGCAATATCTGCTCCAGAGCCGTTTCCTTGCGTACGAACGTGGGCAATTGCTGCTATTTTAAAAATAAGATCCTTATTTGGAGCTGATTGTAAGCAATGACTTAACATCGCTTGTACAACGGAAGTAACAACAGCTGCACTGGATCCTAGACCATACTTCTCTCCAGATGCTTGATTGTCCAACTCACTTTGCACAGTTAATGTAAAAGGGGCTACATCCACATCTTGCTCCTGTAAATACGTATAGGTTGTTTCCATAGCAGCTTGAATAAAGGCAATTCGTTCATCTTTTTCTTCAAAGACAATTTTGCCATCTATCCATTGCCAAGCGAGGTGCTGGAGGTTGAAGTTTGGTAAGTGCACCAGATTCGTTTCGCTTGTTGAAATCGTCGTAAAAACAAAACGGTCAACTGCCATCACAATCAATTTTTGGTAAGGTTCTAACACCGCAAATTCACCGGCAACCATTAATTTTCCAGGTGTTTTAATTGTTAATTCCTTCATTTGCCTCGTCAGCTCCTACAAGTATGAAATCCCTTCGCCTACTTTACTTACAATTACTTCTGTTACACCGTTTGTCGCTTGTAATTTTTGCATTACTTTTTCTTCATCTTCTGGTAAATACAATACTTTAACATTTGGTCCCGCATCAATTGTAAAATAAGCAGAGATGCCCTCTTTCCGCAATTGTTGCACTGTTTCCATCACGGACATCGTTGTATCTTGCCAATAAGTAAATGGTGGTACAGCGCCTAATGTCGTCGCATGCATTTTCAAACAATTCGCTTCTGCAATTGCGCCTACTTTTTCAAAATCACGTCTGCCGATTCCTTCTTTTATTTCTTCTAAATCACGTGGTAATGTTTCTAACCAGCCATCATAAAATGCGGATGTATCGACTGTTCGCTTCATTCCAACACGACTGGAAACATCTTTTTCCTTCGCTGTTAATACAACGGCAGCGACACGAATATCCCAATGATCCTGTGGTGCAATTGGAATGGCGTATGAATCTGATCCATCAGCTAATGTACCCATTTCCCACTGCACAAACCCACCATATATAGAGCGACAGGCGGAACCAGATCCTTGTCTTGTAAATCTAGATAACGCTGTATCGTCTAAGTTTAATTGTAACGCCTTAGCTGTTGCTCCCGCTAGTGCTGCAAAGCCAGATGCTGATGACGCAAAACCTGCAGCTGTCGGGACTTTATTTAACGAATGAACTTCAGCAAATAACCCTTTTTGATCAGCGTATGACCGGAATAATTCTAAATAATTTGTCACTTGATCATAAGGGACCCCTGAAATTTCCTGGTCATTTAAAATAAATGTATCCCGTTCTAATTCCTCTTTAAAATGAACGGTCGTTTCTGTATAAAAAGCGTCTAATGTAACAGATAAACTACTATTTGTCGGTAAAATTATTTCCTCATTACGCTTCCCCCAATATTTAATGAGGGCGATATTCGTATGAGCTTTTGCAGTTGCACGCATGAATCTGCTCCTTTATCAAAAATATCGTCTTGCTATAACTGGAAAAAAATCGGTTCAGCACCGATTTCTCCCTGTTTATTATTCATTCTTCAATGCAAATGGCCAAACATCATGTGCACCAAATTGTTTTAATTTTTCGCTTAATAGCATTGCATGTGCTTCATTTTGTGCAAGGGCAATCATACATCCCCCATGCCCTGCTCCTGTTAACTTTGCTCCTAACGCACCTTCTTGTCGAGCGAAATAAATGAGCCGATTCAAACTTTTATCACTAACACCAATGGATTCTAATTCCTTTTGGGCTTCGTTTAGTAAGAAACCTAATACTTGCTTGCCAGACTTTTCTAATGCTTCCCTTACTTGATACGTAATTTCTCCAATTCGCTCCAACGTACCATAAGCTTTTTTAGGCGCCGTTTTAATAAGGCCTGTAACCATGTCGACCGCCGTCCTTGTATCTGCTTTGCGACCAGTGTCTGCCACCACAAAGTAAAAGTCACCATTCGGTGTAATATAATCAATTGGTTGTTCTTTCCGATACCAAATTGGGCTTGGAGAAGTAATCGTAAGTGAATCAATCCCACTTGGCGCTCCATGAGCATATGTCTCAGAAATATTTGCCAATTGTAATACTTGCTCATTCGTATAAGGCTTTTCCGAAAACGTAAACAATGATTTCACTACTGCAATTTCAACGGATGCACTTGATCCTAAGCCTTTACCTGGAGGGATGGATGAATGGATCCGAATTAATAAGTTTTCATATGGAATATGCAATAACTTCAATGTTTGTTTAATTGTATGGACGATTCCGGTTAATATTTTCGGTGCGGACTCCATCGGTCCAGCATAAAATGAGCTATCTAAATAAACCCCGCCTTGGACACGTTCAACGACTGATTCAACCCCTATTAATGGAAATGGAATTGAAATGGCCGGCTGCCCATGTACAACAGCGTGTTCTCCAACTAAAATCAATTTACTATGAGCTACACCTGTAGCTGTTTTCTCTGGGATTGTTACTTTCTCTAGGCTCATTCTGCATACTCTTTCATTAGTTTTTTTGCATAACCAACACGTATTTCTTGTTTCTCGATTAATTTTTCAGCTATCATGTCTACCATCTCTCCAGTTGCGCCTGCTGCCAAGGCAACAGTACGAGAATGTAAAGCCATATGCCCTTTTTGAATGCCATCTGTCGCTAATGCTTTTAACGCCCCTAAATTCTGCGCTAAACCAACAGCAACAATAACTTGAGCTAATTCCTTTGCAGACTCTACCCTTAATAATTTATATGCAATCTTTGCCATAGGGTGAACACGACTAGCTCCACCGACAATTCCTAATGACATCGGTAATTCTAATTCACCAACTAAATTTCCTTCCTCATCGGTTGACCATTTCGACATTGATCCATATTGCCCATGCCTTGACGCATATGCATGTGTTCCTGCTTCTACCGCACGCCAATCATTTCCTGTTGCGATAAGTACTGGATCAATTCCATTCATGATCCCTTTATTATGCGTTACTGCCCGATATGGATCTGATGCAGCAAATTCATAAGCATGTACAACACCATCACGCACTTCCTCACCCGTAAATCCTTCCGATTCCAATAGTTCGGGAGGGATAATACATGTTGCTTTCGCTAGGCTGCGATCTGCATAATTCGATAATATACGTAAATACACTTTCCCATCCGTTAAATATTCAACTACCGGAGCAAGTGATTCTGCCATCGTATTGATTATATTCGCGCCCATTGCATCACATGTATTCACATATAAATGCACAACAAGCATCTGGGTATATTTAGAATGATCTTCATTCAATATTCTTACTTCTAGATCCTCTGCCCCGCCCCCACGTGCAACTAAACTTGGATATGCATCATTAGCAGCTTGTATTAACATATTCTTTTCTTTATAAATTGCCTCTTTTGCTTTTTCAAAATCTGGACAACCTACTACTTGAATTTGTCCAATCATAATTCGGTCAGTCGCTTCCGTGGTAAAACCGCCCGCATCCCGAACAATCTTAGCAATATAACTAGCTGAAGCTATAATAGAAGGTTCTTCCACCGCCATTGGAATAACATAGTCTTTATCATTGATGTTAAAATTAAGACCTACTCCTAATGGAAGTGAAAACGTACCAATCACATTTTCAATCATCTTATCTGCTGTTTCTTCTGGAAGAGAGACAGGACTAAGTAACTGTTCCGCGTCCTCTTTTGCAAGATCAAATAAATCAATAATATGCTTCTTTCTATCCTCAACTGTCATATTATAAAAGCCAGGAATTCTAGAAGAAATCTCCATCCTATTCACCCTTATAAAGTGTACTTATGTTACATCTTTTTCATTTATATATTAAATTTATTCTATTAACATACATTCGCTTCTTTAATTATACCAAAAATCAACGGTCATTTGCGCATTTTATACATATTAATTAAATGTATCGTATCTATTATGTAAAATAGACCCTTAAAATGCAAATAAACAAGGTTGCTTAATTGCGGCCCTTGTTTACTAAAGTACTTCATATTAGATTAAGTAAGCTGGGCTACTAGGATTCGAACCTAGGGAATGACGGGACCAAAACCCGTTGCCTTACCGCTTGGCTATAGCCCAATATTGTAATGGTGGAGGGGGGCAGATTCGAACTGCCGAACCCGATGGGAGCGGATTTACAGTCCGCCGCGTTTAGCCACTTCGCTACCCCTCCATATTATAGACCTTATAAACGAACTTATTCGTTTAATAGTATTTTTAACAAACAAAAAATGCCGGCCAGAGGACTTGAACCCCCAACCTACTGATTACAAGTCAGTTGCTCTACCAATTGAGCTAGGCCGGCATAATGATGACCCCTACGGGACTCGAACCCGTGATACCGCCGTGAAAGGGCGATGTCTTAACCGCTTGACCAAGGGGCCGTAAAAAAACTAGTAATTGAAGTCAACGATTTTCATTATATACAAGCTTTTCTTTTTTGTAAAGGAATATGTGTATATTCTTTTACATTATGATAGAATCTTAAGTAATGCCGTTACATAAACAAGGTTTTAGTTATATAAAATGATTTTGGAGGTGCCATACAATATGGCTGGGTTACTTGAAGGTAAAAACATCGTCGTAATGGGCGTAGCAAATCAACGAAGTATCGCATGGGGAATTGCAAAATCACTGCATCAACATGGTGCAAATTTAATTTTTACGAATCGCCAGGAGCGTTCGTACAAAAAGTTGCAAAAATTACTAGAAGATAATGAAATCGATCCAACATTACTTGTCACTTGTGATGTCGCTAGTGATGAAAGTATTGAAAATGCCTTTGCAGAAATAAAAGACAAAGTCGGCATCATTCACGGTGTTGTCCACTCCGTAGCTTTTGCTAATCGGGATGAACTACAAGGAGACTATGCAGAAACGTCACGAGAAGGATTCTTATTAGCACAAGAAATTAGTGCTTACTCCCTTGTAACAATTACCAATCAAGCGCGTCAATTAATGACTGAAGGTGGAAGCATCGTCACACAATCTTATTTAGGCGCTGAAAGAGTTGTGAAAAATTACAATGTGATGGGTGTTGCTAAAGCCTCATTAGAAGCAAGTGTCCGTTATCTTGCAGAAGACGTTGGAAAAAACAATATCCGCGTCAATGCTATTTCAGCTGGACCAATTCGTACGTTATCAGCAAAAGGTGTGTCAGGCTTAAATGATATTCATTCTGTCATCGAAGAAAAAGCACCTTTACGTCGCAACATCGACCACGATCAAGTTGGCGATGCTACAATGTTCTTATTAAGTGATTTATCTCGCGGTATCACAGGTGAACTCATTCATGTCGATTCCGGCTATCATATTATGGCGCTATAAAACATCGCAGTCTAGAAAATGTCGTAAAGGCAGTTTTCTAGACTGTTTTTTATTTAGTGCATGTATTTGGTTTTATTTCATGCAGTTTGATTGTATAGACTTCATGAAGTCTTTTATTTATCTTCACGATGGTGCGAATTCTGTTGGAATGTGTGATTCAATAGGTTTCATATAGCTCTTTCATTTCACCGTTTACCCTCTCAATATCAATCGATTCAACCGGTGTGTCTGCTAGCTCGTATTTATTTTTTAATAATAAAATTCGTTGCACACTTTCATCGATACGCTTTTCAGTTATGTCACCATTTTCTACAGCGTCTTTTAATGCAGTAAATGTCTTTTGGACGTTTTCATCTCCATGTGCCATTAAGATAATATCTATACCTGCTTTCACTGCCATGACCGATGCTTCATCCAACCCATAATCATTCACAATAGCTCCCATCGTCATATCATCTGTCACAACAACACCGTCATATTCTAGCTCTTCTCTTAATAAATCGGTGACTACTTCTTTTGACAATGTCGCAGGATATGATGTATCTAATTTTGGTAATAAAATATGTGCGATCATCACCATATCTGCTCCCGCTTCAATCGTTTCTTCAAAAGGAATCAACTCAATTTCAGCTAATTCTTCCTGCGTTTTTTCTATGATTGGCAATGTCTCATGGGAGTCTTCATTTGTGTCACCATGCCCGGGGAAATGCTTGACGGACGTGATTATGTTTTCATCTTGCATGCCTTTCATCATTTGCACTCCATGCTCACTAACTACGTCAGGATCACTTCCAAACGCACGATTACCGATTACCGGATTATTTGGATTACTATTAACATCAACAGATGGAGCGAAATTAACTTGCATGCCGAAAGCGTGTAATTGTGCAGCAAGTAGTTTTCCTGTATCATAACTAAAACCCGCTTCATATGACGAACCAATTTCTCCATTCGTTTTCATCTGTTCTAATCCTGGTAAGCGTGTGACCTCCCCACCTTCTTGATCAACAGCTAGAAATAGTGGAATATCATTGTCAGCATTCAATGCTTTCAGGTCATTAACTAATTGACGTGATTGCTCCGGACTCTCTAGATTTGGTTTGAAAAAGATGAATCCACCTATATGGTATGTATCAATTAAAGTTCGAGTTTGTTCTGTCACTTCTGTCCCTTCGAGACCAGCAATAATCAATTGACCTATTTTTTCATCTAAAGACATTTCAGCAAGCTGATCTCCTATTATGCTTTCTTCTGTCGGAAGTTCTTCCACTTGATCGACTTCCTCTTCTTTCTTCGTAGGCACTATTTCACTTTTTTTCGGCTGTTGATTCGTATCGTTGGATCGCATAAAAAGTAAGCATACCGATATGGCAACAATCACAAGAATAATGCCCATCTTTTTCATGTGAAACCTCCTAATTATTCCAAACCTCGTTTTCATTTTTACTGCTCTGTATATAAAATGCCCGCTTCACGTAATCGGTCACATGCTTGGGCTATCTTCTCCTCTGAATCTGCTTCAATTGTATGTAAATGAATACCATTCGTTAATGCCGATAATAATGTAGCATCCTGTTCTGAAATGACGGTCATAAATTGTTCCACATCGAATCGGCTCTGCACCATTAAGGAACCTGTCAACTCTCCATAAAACGGATGCTCGACAATAACATCAACAACTGTGACACCACAGTCAACGATAATCTCTAATTCCTCTTGCGTCCTATCAGGTGTATGCTGACAAATAATCACTTTACGATATAAGTCTTCACTAGGATGATTATCCATATACAAATAGCCTCTATTCGTTGGTATAATCGGCTCATTCGCTGTTTTTAATAATGCCATGTCTGTCACAATGACTTGTCTACTTACTCCCGTTTCATCTGCTAATGTTTTCCCTGTAATTGGGCCTGTGCTTTCTTGTAATTTTTTAATAATATACGTTCGGCGTTTATCTCCAGACATTCTTTCTCTCTGCACTAAATATCCCTCCACTTAGATCAATTTCACCATACGCATTTTCGCTTCACTACTAACCGACGTAGTTGATTTAGGTAAGGATGAAATTGATTCACTTATATATCTGTTATTATCTTTTCTAATGTTTCCGCTACTGTATCTATCTCCGCTTCCGTCGTTGTTAACCCAAACGACAAACGAGCGAAACTATTTGCTTCTTCGGTTGTTTTCCCTGTTGCAAGCATCATTCGAGATGGATGTTGCTGTCCGACTTGGCAGGCACTTCCTGTTGAAATAGCAATACCATATCGATTACATTCTAACATAATATGTTGTCCCTGTACCCTTTTAAATGTTAGTCCGACGATGTTAGCAAGCTGATCTTTTGGGTGACCTTCCACCGTAATTTCATGCTCAAGTGGGACTAACTTTTTGATCAATCGTTCCCGTAATTGCTGTAATCGTTTTTGCTCTTCCATTGCTTTTTGTCCCATTAATTCTGCTGCAGATGTAAATGCGGTCACACTCGGCACATCAACCGTTCCTACTCGGAAACCACCTTCATGTGTCGCTCCAGCATACTGGCTTTTCCACCTGGTCGACGGGGCGATATAACAGGCACCAATTCCTTTTGGACCATAAATTTTATGACTAGCAATAGATACGCTATCAATTTGACAAGCCATAATATCTAAAGGAATTTTACCAAAAGCTTGGACTGCGTCTGTATGGAAAACAACATGATGTTGCTTCAATATAGCGCCAATATCTTTTATTGGTTGAATGACGCCTGTTTCTGAGTTTGCGTATTGAATCGATGCTAGCACCGTATCCGGACGAATGGCTTTCCTCAATTCATCGAGCCGCACTTGCCCATTCGTATCGACTCCAATAAACGTCACATCATACCCTTCCGTTTCTAACTGCTGAAATAAGTTGTATAACGAAGCATGCTCGACTTCTGTTGTAATCATATGCTTACCCTTTTCGTTATTTCCTAACAATAAAGAACGAACAGCTAATATATTTGCCTCAGATCCACCACTTGTAAAATATACTCCATCTTGTTGTCCATGCATTAAATCAGCTAGCCTTCCCCTACATAGAGTGAGCGCATGATCTGCTTTCGTACCGATATCATGCAAACTACTAGCATTTCCATACACTTGTTTTGCTACATCATGATATACATTTAATACCTCTTCACGTATTGGCGTTGTCGCTGCAAAGTCTAAATAAATCATCTCAAAATAACTCCCTCTTTTTATATGTCTTGTCATTAGTATTGTTATATGTCAATATATAAGTCAAGTAGATATAACTTTTCGTCACAAAATTTATGTGAATTTATTCACAATGTGTTTTAAAAGAAAGGAGTATCCAATTGAATCCGATTCAGTTAAACAAGCAATTAGAGCAATTTTTACTCGAAGATATTGGCACGAACGACCTTACCGCAACAACCATCTTTCCTGTAGATGAAGTTGGGGAAGCAATTTTCCTCGCAAAAGCAACAGGGATTGTTGCCGGTGTCGCAATGATTCAGGCCACCTATCAATCGCTCGATCCTACTATTCACGTAGTCTTACATAAAAAAGATGGTGATCATGTGACACCTGGTGAAGTAATTGCGAAAGTGATTGGTCCAATTCAAGTCATTTTAACGGGAGAGCGAGTTGTTTTAAATTTATTGCAACATATGTCAGGTATCGCCACGATGACCTATGATGCTGTACAACGATTACAAAATACAGATATAAGAGTATGTGATACACGTAAAACAACACCTGGCTTAAGGATATTTGAAAAATACGCAGTAACTTGCGGCGGAGGTTTTAATCATCGCTTCGGCTTATACGATGGCGTCATGATCAAAGATAATCATATTGCTTTTTGTGGTTCATTAGAAAAAGCAATAGACCAAGTACGTCGCAAACTCGGGCCGATGGTAAAAATCGAGGTAGAAACAGAATCAAAAGAACAAGTAGTCGCCGCTGTGGAGGCAGAATGCGACATCATTATGTTTGATAACCAAACACCCGAAATAGTGGCTGAATGGAATGAACTTGTGCCACATACGATTACTACAGAGGCTTCCGGCAATATTACATTAAAAACAATAGCTAATTATCGATATTGTGGGGTTGATTTTATTTCATTAGGTTGTCTCACCCATTCTGTACATGCGTTAGATATTAGTTTAGGAGGAATATAAATGGTAGATATTTTAGAGTTATTAAAAGGAGATACGACGATCCCGGCACGTTACCAAGCAATGACTGTAGCTGAAATGGAAGCACGCGTAAGTGAAATTAAAGCTGAACTTGGTGATAAACTATTTATTCCAGCCCAT
>JAPFCO010000164.1 GCA_026169505.1 Pseudogracilibacillus sp. | reverse complement strand
TCTAATTGCATGATGACGCTATGTTCACGTCCGCCACGACCTACAACTAATATTTTCATTTGAACACCCTTTTTCAATTAATGTTTAAAATGACGCATGTTTGTGATTACCATTGCAATGCCATGTGCATTACAAACATCGATCGAATCTTGATCTCGTTTTGATCCGCCTGGATGGATAATTGCTTTTACACCTGCTGCAATTGCAGCTTCAACCGTATCAGGCATTGGGAAAAATGCATCCGAAGCTAAAACAGCCCCTGTTGCTTTTTCACCTGCTTGTTTCAGAGCAATCTCTGCTGCGCCAATTCGATTCATTTGTCCCGCTCCAACTCCGACTGTTTGTTTTTCTTTTGCTAAAACAATGGCATTGGATTTCACATGTTTGACTGCTTTCCATGCAAAGAGCAAATCATCCCATTCTGCCTCTGTTGGTACTACTTCTGTTACAACTGATAGATCATCCTTTGTGACAGATCCTGCATCATTCGTTTGCACGAGTAAACCGCCTTTAACAGATGTCATTTTCTCATATACCGCAACATCATCTGTCATCGGAACTTCTAATAGGCGAATATTCTTCTTCGCTGTTAAAACGTCGATAGCTGCTTCAGAAAAACTTGGAGCAATAACAATCTCTAGAAAAATCTCGCTCATTTGTTTGGCTGTTGCTTCATCGACTTCTCGATTCACTGCAATAATCCCACCGAAAATAGATATTGGATCTGCTTCATATGCACGTGTAAATGATGTATTAATATCATCTGCCAAGCCAATCCCACATGGATTCATATGTTTTACTGCAACTGTCGTAGGTTCCTCATATTCAAGCACAATTTCTAATGCAGCATTCGCATCTTGAATATTATTATACGACAATTCTTTCCCATGCAATTGTTTCGCTGTTGCTAAACTAACCCCATCATAATTTGGAATCTCATAGAACGTTGCTTCCTGATGTGGATTTTCACCGTAACGCAATGATTGCACACGTTCAAATGTACGTGAAAATGTCGGTGTAAATAAATCATTTGTTTCTTTTGTAAAATATGTAGCGATCATGCCATCATAATGTGCTGTATGGCGAAATACTTCCGCCGCTAACTCTTTGCGTACTTCATTTGTTAAGCCATCTTTTTGCATGAGTTCTAGCACTTTATCATACATTGCTGGATTCACAATAACAGCAACATCTTCATAGTTCTTTGCAGCTGCACGTAACATCGTTGGGCCACCAATATCGATATTTTCAATAATTTCCTCGTGAGAAACGCCCTCTTTTGCTAATGTTTCCTTAAATGGATATAAATTGACGACAACTAGATCAATCGGGGCAATCTTATTTTCAGCTAAAGCTGCCATATGCTCTTCATTGTCGCGCTTCGCTAATAGCCCGCCGTGAACGTTCGGATGCAATGTTTTCACACGCCCATCCAGAATTTCCGGAAACCCTGTCACTTCATCAACTGGACGAGCTTGTACGCCCGCTTCTTGTAAAATGTTCAATGTTCCCCCAGTTGATAAAACATCAAAGTCTAAAGCGACTAAGCCTTTGGCAAATTCAACAATATTTGTTTTATCTGACACACTAATTAACGCTCTTTTTTTCATTCGGAATGCTCCTTGTCGTTAGCTCTACATTTTTTAGTGAATTTCATAATACGAATTTAGCGCCACCTCACTACAACATGTAGTTTTGTTGGACCTTTCTTAACTGCATGTTGTAGTGAAGTGGCTGATTTGGGTAATTATGAAATTCACTCTTTTGTTAGTTTATTAATTACTCTCGTATATAACACATGTTCTACTTGCTGAATTCGTTTTTGTAACGAATCGCTCGTATCATTCGGAAACACGGTTACAGGTTCTTGCGCAATAATTGGGCCTGTATCGATTCCTTCATCCACATAATGGATCGTTACTCCTGACACTTTAACACCTGCATCAATTGCTTGACCTACAGCGTCTTTTCCCGGAAAAGATGGCAATAACGATGGATGCACATTGACAATTTTCCCTTCAAACTCTTCCAGTAATGTGTCACCAACAATACGCATATATCCAGCTAGGACAATCCATTGTATATTAGCTCTTTTCAATTTTTGGATAATGGATGTTTCATAATCTACTTTACTTGGAAAGCTTTTTGGGTCTAAGACGACTGTTTCTGTGCCAAAACTAGCAGCTTTTCCAATGACATGTGCTTTCGGTTTCTCACAAATGAGCATGACTACATCAAATTGTCGTTTTCCATTATTCATTATTGCTTCAAAATTTGTTCCCGTTCCTGAGGCAAATACTGCTACGCGTGGACGTATGTCAAAACTCATACAAAATGCACTCCTTCTTTATTTACGACCTTGCCAATTACATTTGCTTCTTCGCCTTCATCTTCTAAAATAGTAATCACTGCCTCTGCATCTTCTTTGGCAACAATTAATGCCATTCCAATCCCCATATTAAAGACACCATACATATCTTGATCAGAAATTTCTCCCTTATCTTGAATGAAAGAAATAACTTCTGGCACTTTCCAAGTACTCTTATCCAGCTCAACACCGAGCCCTTTTGGCATCACACGTGGGAAGTTTTCGTAAAATCCACCACCAGTTATATGTGAAATACCTTTAATCGTTACTTTCTCTAACACCGCCGCAACTGATTTGGCATAAATTTTCGTTGGACGTAATACGGCTTCACCTAACGTTTCGGATAAACCGTATTGTTTATTTAGATCGAGTCCTTCTATTACTTGGCGTACCAAAGAATAGCCATTCGAATGAATCCCACTAGATTGGATGCCAATGACAACATTATCTTGTTGAATTACCTCACCACTAATAATCTGTGACTTCTCCACAATCCCAACCGCAAAACCTGCTAAATCATATTCTTCTTCATCGTACATACCTGGCATTTCCGCTGTTTCTCCGCCAATTAATGCTGCACCAGATGCGACACAGCCTTCACTAACACCAGCAACGATTTGTTCAATTACCGCAGGGTCATTTTTACCACAACCGATATAATCTAGGAAAAATAATGGTTGTGCCCCCTGTGCAACAATATCATTGACACACATGGCAACTAAATCAATGCCAATCGTGTCATGCTTGTCCATATCAAAGGCGAGCATTAATTTTGTCCCTACACCGTCTGTACCAGAAACAAGGACAGGTTCGTCGTATTTAAAATGAGATAAATCAAACATACCTGCAAAAGATCCGAGACCACCTAATACTTCTGGACGTGTCGTTTTCTCGACATGTTTCTTCATTCTTTCTACCGCTTCATAGCCTTTTTCAACATCTACGCCAGCTTTTTTATATACATTAGACATACGTTATTCGCTCCTAGTTAGTTGATATCCATTATTATAACTTATTTTGTGCGCTTTTTTTGTTCACTTACAAAAAACACAAATATGTTCCAAAAATTATTGAAATAGTATTTAATATTTTCGGTAAAATTCTTTTCGTGAATCATTTTCAAGTACAGGATAATTACCAGTCATACAAGCGGCACAAATTCCTTGATTGATTGTCCTGTCTTTTACGATCGCTTTCTCCATCCCTTCGACCGATAAAAAGGCAATCGAATCTGCTTCAATGATATCGCAAATTTCGTCATTCGTATAATTTGCTGCAATCAATTCTTCTTTCGTAGACATATCAATTCCATATAAACATGGATTTTCGATCCGCGGCGAAGAAATACGGACATGCACTTCTTTCGCGCCAGCTTCTTTTAATAAACGAACAATCCGCCGACTTGTTGTTCCACGTACAATGGAGTCATCAATCATGACAACTTTCTTACCTTCAATGACTCCTTTTACCGGGGATAATTTCATTTTCACCCCTTGGTCACGAAGTTCCTGAGATGGTTGAATAAAGGTTCGGCCAATATACCGATTTTTAATCACACCCATTTCGTATGGTAAACCACATTGCTCAGCATATCCGATTGCCGCAGAAATACTAGAATCTGGAACACCTGTCACAACATCAGCATCAATTGCGGGATCTTCTTTCGCTAATTCAATGCCCATTCTTTTTCGGGCGGAATGAACATTCACATGATTTAAATCACTGTCTGGTCGAGAAAAATAAACATATTCCATCGCACACATTTTTCGTGGTTCACGTAAGATAAAGCGCGTCGTATGAATACCTTCATCACTAATCGTTAATAGTTCACCAGGCATAACTTCTCGTTCGAATGTCGCTCCAATAATACTAAATGCACATGTTTCTGATGCGACAACATACGCATCACCCAATCTTCCAATAGATAAAGGACGAATACCACGTGGATCAAGTGCAACATACATTTTATCTTCTGTCATAATCATGTAACCGTAGGCTCCAACTAATTGTTTCAATGCACGTATGATTGCATCTTCTGTTGTTTCTTGGCCATTTTGTTTCATTAAATGAGCTAATACTTCAGTATCTGATGTCGTTTGAAAAATACTTCCAGAATCCTCTAGTTGACTACGAATTCGTTCTGAATTAATAATTTTTCCATTATGAGCGATTGCCACACTATTATTTAAGGAACGAAATACTAGTGGTTGCACATTGTTGAATGTTCCGTCATCTTGGGTTGCATTACGGACGTGACCAATTGCTGCACGTCCTGGAAATTCAGAAAAATTCACCCGTTTAAACACATCATTTACTAATCCAACATCTTTGTGAAGTTTTAAATCACCTTCATGATTCACGACAATGCCAGCACCATCTTGTCCACGGTGCTGCATCGAATGCAATCCATAATACGTTATTTCAGCTGCCTTGTCATGACCCCATATTCCAAACATTGTGTTCTCCTCACCCTTATTTCGATTTCAGTAACTGGGCAATGCTTTCTGTCCACAGTGTTCTGAGTTGATCCACTTGTTCCTCGATTAACGTTGATCCGTCCTCTGCTTGTA
>JAPFCO010000368.1 GCA_026169505.1 Pseudogracilibacillus sp. | reverse complement strand
GGCACGATCATCCATAGCCAAGCAAGTTTATAAGATACAGCTTCCGGAGCATCGAACCACAATTGATACGCTGCATACATCCAATTAGTTCCAAATAAATAATTAATCAACATCCCAACTAATGCTGCTAATACATAAGTAAATCTTGTCTGATTTAATTCCACTATTTTACCGGCTACATAAGCAACAACTATGAAAGATAATATAAAACCAAACGTCGGTGATAACATCATTCCAATTCCGCCTTTAAATTGAGCAAATACTGGTGCACCGACCAACCCTAACATCATATACACGAACATGGAGAATGCGCCTAGTCTACTTCCTAGCACTAGTCCCGCCATCACTGCAAAGAATGTCTGTAATGTGATAGGGACTCCTCCTATGACAAGAAAAGGTGCAATCGAAGTCAAGTTAGCTCCTATTGCTGTTAATGCAACAAACATCGCTCCTACCGTTAAGTTAAATACATTATTTCTATTTATCATATATTCCCCTCCTTATGTTAACCTTTAATTTTTATGGTTAACAATAAATATATTATCACACTTCTGATAGAAAACAAATACTTTTTTATTTTTATTCATTAGTCAATTTTGTCTTACGAATTTATCACCACGACAGTACAATATGTATTTATAGGCTCTGATTAGATGACAATTAAAAAAGAGTTATTCCCACTAGAATAGGAATAACTCTTTTATGTCATTTTTTATTGTTATTGACCACTAAATTGTTGTTGGGCCATATGAACAAGGCGTTTTGTAATTTCTCCTCCAACAGACCCGTTTGCGCGAGACGTTGAATCAGGACCTAGTTGAACGCCGAATTCTTGAGCGATTTCAGTTTTCATTTGATCGATAGCTTGTTGTGCACCAGGAACTACCAATTGGTTTGAATTATTACTGTTTGGCATGATGCTTCACCTCCTCGGTAACTTTATAATGTGCACAAAGGAGTTGAAACATACAGTTTAAATACTGGTAGTTGTTGCTAAAAATTTATATGATACGTACAATTATAATATATCGTCAAAAGATGGATCGAATATTGTATCTCGTTGGATTACTAATTGCTCTGTTTCTTCAAGCGCATGTTCAATTTGCTGAGAAAAATCAACCTTACTTTCAAATGCTTGCACAATATCTCTTTTAGGATTTGTAATTGGAGATTTCGGCACAAAAACGGTACAACAATCTTCATACGGACGAATAGAAATATCGTACGTACCAATTGTATGAGAGTGACTAATAATATCGGATTTATCTAAAGCTACTAAAGGTCGTAATATAGGTAAGTTTGTCACTTCATTTATAACATTCATACTTGCTAATGTTTGACTTGCAACTTGGCCTAAACTTTCTCCAGTCGTTAAAGATAAGATGCCTTCTTGTTCACTAATCCGTTCACTAACTATTAACATGACTCGTCTCATCACTGTCATTGCATACCGCTCTGGGATTGATTTAAAAATTTCTTGTTGCAAAGCTGTAAATGGAACAAGATGTACTTTTATTGGTCCACCATATTCTGTTAATACTTTCGTTAGATCTAGTACTTTTTGTTTTGCTCTCTCACTCGTAAAAGGTGGCGAGTGAAAATGAATCATTTCTAACTGAATCCCTCGTTTCATCATTAAATGACCTGCAACTGGACTGTCGATTCCACCTGATAATAATAACAATGACTTGCCCGCAGTTCCTACTGGTAAACCGCCTGCCCCATCGACATTCTTCGTTGTAATATATGTTGCTCTTTCTCTAATTTCAACTCTAATTTCAATTTCAGGCTGATGAACATCCACTGTTAACTGATTCACATTTTTCAACACATACGCACCTAGGATTTGGTTCATTTCTTGTGAACCAATCGGAAATGCTTTATTTGCTCGTCGTACAGAGATTTTAAATGTCTTTTTATCTTCATTTTGCTCCATAGCAGTTAGTGCGCCCTCTTTAATTTCCTCTAATTCATTTTCTACTTTAATTGCCAAACTCATACTATGAATACCATATACTTTTTGTAACTCTTCAATAATTGGCTCTGCTTCTTCACCATGTAACTCGACAAAGAGTCTACCTTGGGTTCGGTTTACACGAATATTTGGAAAAGCCCATAAGGCTGCTTTAATATTTCTTTGTAGTTGAATGATAAATTGTCTCATATTCTTTCCTTTTAAACCAAGTTCACCATATCGAACTAAAATATAATCGTATGTCATTTTTATCTACTCCAATATCTGTTTAAGCTCTTCTAATACTTGCGGGAAAATATTTAAAAACTGTTCTATTTCATCTTTCGTCGTATGATAGGATAAACTAACTCGCAAACCAGACTTTGCGAGTGTCTCTGACAATCCATACGCATGCAATACACGACTTATGTCTTGTTGTTTTGATGAACACGCTGATTGGGTCGAAATAATAACTCCTGCATCATATAATGCATGAATGACTGTTTCAGACTTTAATCCTGGAATTGAAAAGTTGATAATATGTGGTGCACCTATTATGGAAGAATTTAAGCGTACACCTTCGATTGCACCTAGTTTTTGTAATAACTGTTGTTGTAATTGTTTTAATGTTTGGGTTGCTTCTACTTCACGTTCCTTCAGCAAACGCAATGCACGTACAAAGGCAACACTTCCAGCGAGATTCTCTGTTCCCGAACGAATACCCATTTCTTGATTTCCACCATGAAATAATGGGGATAATCTCGTTCCTTTTTTCACATATAGCATGCCCGTTCCTTTTAATCCATGGATTTTATGACCAGAAAACGTACATAGATCAATTCCGCTATTTTTCAATGAAAGTGGCACCTTTCCCAAAGACTGTACTGCATCGACATGGTACATGACTTTAGGATGACGCTTGATGATTTCTCCAATTTCAGTGATTGGTTGGATAGCACCTGTTTCATTATTCACATGCATGACCGAGACTAAAATAGTTTCTTCTGTAATAGCCGCTTCTAATTGTTCGACTTGAACTCTACCCTGTTCATCTACTGGTAAAAAAGTGACTGTAAAACCATATGTTTCCAAACTTTTACATGCTTCGTAAACAGAAGGATGTTCAATTTCAGTAGTGATAATATGTTTCCCACGTTGCTTATATTGAAACGCAATTCCTTTTATTGCTAAGTTATTTCCTTCTGTGCCGCCAGATGTAAAAATAACTTCTTCCTCTTTAATTTGCATTAAGTGTGCCGCTTGCTCTCTTGCTGTAGTTTGTAAACGTTCCACTTCTGCACCCATGCTGTGAATCGATGAGGGATTAGCAAAGTATTTTTCTGATACTTGTTGAAAACTATTTAAAACGGAAGATTCCGGCATCGTTGTTGCACTATTATCTAAATAAATCACTTATTCATCTCCTGATTCTCTATTATTAAACATGAAACAAGACTGACTTTATGGAGTTGATTCCATAAAACAGTCTTTACTAAGCTTAAATATACATTTTTTAACACAGATTGTTTTTTTATCACCATTACAGTTGACGATACTACGACGTAGCGAAAATTGTAATAATAACAAAAACTGTTGTTATGAGAAGTTTAATCGTGTCACTAAAAACAAACTGGGAACATCGCTTCTGAAAAACACTCCGCTTTCCGTGGGCTTGCGATAAGCCTCCTCACGAAAAGTGCATTCGTTGCGGGGTCTTATCGTCTGCGCTTTCCCAATGGAGTCTACGTGTTTTTCCTACGCTAATGTGTGATTCAGCTACATCATTTGAGAGCTTATATTAGCTGTTACCGAACAGCATGTTAGTGGAAGACATATTTGATGGAAATTGTTCATAACAAAATCTGATTTAACCAATAAAACTTAGCATCCTGAATATACGAAGACTCCTGGTCGGCTAAGACCGCCACGTCCTGTGGCAACGCCGACACTAGCACATCCTGTACGTCGCCGTTTATGGACACGTTCGAAGGTAACTATCTTCATAAATACAGTCTAAGATCATTCACTCGTTTTATAACCAACTATATAATATATTCATGTCTACTATAGGATAATCACTGTC
>JAPFCO010000305.1 GCA_026169505.1 Pseudogracilibacillus sp. | reverse complement strand
TCACCAATATATCCTCCATTTCCTGTGCTAGATATAACAGCGTGTGCAATTCCAATCCTAGGATAATTATTAACAAATGACCATTCTCCATTACCATTTTTCATCATATGCACTCTAATATCAAAAGGTTGCCCATCTATTGTTCGAGTTTCAATGTATTTTTGAACAATGAATGTACTTTTATGGATTAATTCTCTTAAATAGTTAGAGAGTGAAAACTCGTTATAATGTTTTTCTTTAGTACCCTCTGCAACAAAATACTCCCCATTATCAAGTTGTGAAATGAAATGAACACCTCTTGCAAAAGAACCAATTTCAGGTTTAAGAATAACCTTTCCGTAACGTTCTATATAATGGAAAACCTCTCTTACCCGATCTACTTTCTGATATGGAATAATTGCCTCATTGAATTTTCCTGTAGAGCTGAGTTGATCATATACTTCAAGCTTGCTAATTGAGTTACCATAAAATTCGTTTGTGAATGGAATTCCTTCTAATTCTTCATAAACTGTATTGTGTCCTTTTATCCCTCTTAGTCTGAGTCGGTCATATATGACATCAGGATAGCTGACAACTCTAGGTATCCATTCTTTATTTTCGTAAAAGTGTCCTCTAATAAGCATTTCATCATAGTCGATGTCTTTCGGTGTAAAGTAATAAAAATGTTTATTTTCATACTTAGCAACATATGCACAAGCGACAGTTAAATTATTGACTTCGCTTTTATCGACCAACATACCTATGCGAAGTTGGTTCCCTAAATTCGCTGTAGATAAGTCAGTCTTTCGTGCATTGAATTGTCCTTTAACATATGGTTCTTTTTGAAATTCATTTGTAAAATACAAACCATTTTCTGCAATATATTTTGCGTAAGCAATTGTATTTACTGCTCTTTTAACTTCATGGTATGTTGACTGTGGACCATTATTAGCCTCGTGGAGCCAGAAACGACCGTTTTCATCAATCGCAAGATCTAAACCTAATTCATCTAGTGCATGTCCATGTATTTTATCGAGATGTGCTGTTAGCTCCATAGCTAGCTCTTGAACATCTCTTTCATATTGCTTACCTTTCACACCAAATTGCTCAGTAAACAGTGTACTGAGTTTTTCTGTTCTGCCTCCACGGCTTATATTACTGAGGATACTGTCACTATGTCCAATGCGTGGGTATATTTTCGTTAACTGCCATTTACCTTCTCCGTCTTTTTGGACATGTGCACGAATATCATATGGCTCATTACCTTTTGTTCGACAATTAATATAACGCTGGACCATATAACTACCTTTATTGTTTAAAATGGTACTGTTAATCCAATCCTCGAATTTACTTTGATTAAAAATTTGATCTTTTCTATGATCTAAAAGATGATAACGATTGCCTCTTTTTCTCACGAAATAAATGTTTTGTCCTTGTCTACCCATTAGTGGTTTGAAGACAGCACTTTCGTTTTCGGTTAAAAAATCATAAACAACTGTTTTATTTGTGGCAATTTTAAATGGAACAAATAGATCGACAAACTTTCTATATTGAATCATTTTTTTTGGTAAATGAAGTTTATTGCCAATTCCAAAGCTGGTAAATGGGAGTTTTCTTCTTAATTTTCGCTCTGTAATGGATTGTTTAACACGGGGACTGACCCCTATATTATGGATTACACTAGGAAAGGGGCGTATTACTTTATCCCATTTTCCATCTATAAACATATCTGCATTTACTTGTTTGTTATCTAAGTTAACACCTTCTGAAGAAAAGAAAAATACTTCAGTGTTCTGTTGTTTGCTTTCTTCTACTAAAGCATTGATTCGAGCATCTGGATAAACATCACGTGGATTTGCATGGGATAAATAAACACCAATTGTTACATTCAAATCTAAATTTTCATTTTGTACATTACCTTCGAAAGTCCGTTTTAGGTTTCGAAATTGTGGTATGAGTGAGAATTGCAGAACTTCAGAAACCTTAAGCAGATTACCTTGTTCCATTTGTTGGGCAATCATAAGCAGAAGTTGCTCAATTTCTCTTCTTCCCTCTTCACCACTTTTTGTTTGAGCAGGTGTTAATACTCTGTTTATTGCTCCAAATCCCTCAACGACAGAGCTAAACATAAATATACTTTGACTCAATTCTTTTTCTTTCACTAACATAGATAGGTGCTCAGTAGCATCTAGTAATGTATCCATGATATTAAGTACTTGCTTAAGTTGTTTGTCTTTCGACATGACCATATATTGCACTCCTTAGAATAATATTTTTTATTAAAAGTTAGATATAATTTATAAAGTTAGTTCTACCTCATATTATCGGATGAAATAGATATTTATTAAATGATACAAGATGAAAGGGAAATAAATCAGAGTTCTAAGTTGTAGACTATTAATCCAAGTAAAGTTTTATTTAATTAAAGAATGAACGTAAGTTTTTATTGTGAGTTATAATAAAGGGGGATGTCTAAACTGATTGAAAAATACCTTGTAATGAGTCATGATCAACTAAGGAAAAGTTCGATTGTTCTAATTTATTTGAGTTTTTCAACTGAATATGGGAGCTCTTAATCGATTTAAATTGAACGTTAATTTATCAATTTGTTTATGTAGATAAATATAACGAATTTGACCTTACAAAAGTATCTGTGGGTAATGGAAGGATTTATATAACATAAGGCAGTGATCAGAGCACCATTTGACTCGAAATAATAAGATAGTTAAAGATATGTCAACTATAGTTACGTATGGCAATTAGTTGATGGAGCTGTCGAATGACCAGGAAAGATGGTTCCTTATCTTTTGTAGATAAGGAAGATTTAAAACTATCCTTATTACATAAGTGAAATTAAGGCTTTCGTCATAAAAGCTTGGTGATAAGCCAAACTTTCTAATAATCAACAACTTATGGTTAGGCGTTTTCCCGAATAATAAATTAAAATAAGCACTTAAAGTAATTCTTCTATCATTACCTATCCTCTCCCTTTCATCATCCATCCATAAACAACCACCGACAACAAGCAACATATGAAAATAACAACTCCCATCGGAATCGAGTTATTCTCCCCAGCAATCCCTGCAAGTGGTGACACGATTGCTCCCCCTGCAAACGGCAAGATTCCTAGAAATGCTGAAGCACTTCCGGCGACATTGCCTTGTCGGTTCATCGCAAGGGAGAAACTAGTTGTATTTACGATACCTACACTTGATACCGTCATAAATAACGCGATCATCATGGCCCATAATGGTAGATTTAAAAATACAACGAATAAAAGCAAGACACTACCAGCAAGGGCAAACAAAATTCCGGAACGAAGCATGGCGATCTCTTCGAAACGATGAGCAAGTCTTCCACCAATTTGGGAGGCGATAATAATCCCTACGCCATTCATCGCGAATATGAACGAAAATTGTTGCGGACTCACTTCATATATATTTTGTAAAACGAACGGTGATGCTGCGATATAGGCAAACATACCTGTGGAGATAAGGGCTTGTGCACAGGCGATACCGATGAAAATTCGGTCTTTAAATAATGTGTTAAACGATGTGACAACAGAAAACAGATTTCCTTCGATTCGTTTCTCTGCTGGAAGACTTTCAGGTAGAAAGAAAATAACGGTAATAAACATAATTAATCCGATGGCACCTAAAATGTAAAAAACGGCTTCCCAAGATAGCCATGTCAAAATAATTCCACCGAATACTGGCGCAAGGATTGGCGCTATGCCCATGACGACAGCTAATAAAGCCATAAATTTTGTTAAATCTTTCCCAGAATACATATCTCGAGCTGATGCACGTGCAATAACAATTCCTGCTGCTCCTGTGAAACCTTGTAAAAACCGTAACATAATAAACATCCAAATATGAGTGCTAAAT
>JAPFCO010000091.1 GCA_026169505.1 Pseudogracilibacillus sp. | reverse complement strand
TATGATAAAAGATTGTGAATCAAAAAATATAGAAATCATCATAACGAAAAATATTAGTCGATTTGGTAGAGATACGGTTGAAGTGCTTGAAGGATTGAACAAACTAAGAGAACTGAGAGTTCGTGTTATTTTTGAACAAGAAGGATTAGATACAGCCGATACAGATAGCACCTTGATGATTTCGATTATAGAATCCATTGCTCAAGCGGAAAATGAATCTCGAAGTGAAAATATTAAATGGGGATATAAACGTCATGCCGCCCAAGGAACTTCTAAACTATATAACAGGAAATTCTATGGCTATGAAAATGGTGAAGATAGTCTGCTAGTTATAAAGGATGAAGAAGCTAAAAATGTTCGGTTTATTTTTGACTTATATTTGCGGGGATTTAGCATTATCGGTATTAAAAGAGAACTAGAGAAGTTAGGAATAAAAACGCCGACAGGAAAAGAAAAATGGAGTAAGCGAACGATTGATGTCATGCTGAGCAATGAAAAATGTATCGGTGTAGTTAGACTACTAAATGCAGGAGAAAATCAAGAACATTATGTTTCTGAAAATAATCATCCAGCAATCATTTCAAAAGAGCAATTTGAAGCGGTACAAATGGAAAAGAAGAAGCGAAGTAATGTTGTGAAAACTGAAGATGGCGTAAAAAGAAAGAGTAGGAAGTATAGTTCGAAATAGAAAACAAAGCAAAGAAAGGTGGAATAGCCATGTCAGAGACGATGATAATAGCCCTTATTAGTGGAGGAGCAACTTTAATAGTTACTGTAGTAACATCGATTTTAAATGTACGTACAGAAGTGTTTAGAAATAAATTTAAGACACAACAAAAAAGATTAGATACTAAGAATGAAAACTTAAATAATGTATATAGACAGTTAATCTCTATAATTAATCTTTATCCAAGTTCATCACCAAACGATATTTTGAAACATATCAAGTATGCACCCGGTTATTCAATGGAATACTATGATGCGGTTTTAAGAAGTCTTGATTATCAAATTGAAGACTCTAAAAAACAGTTGAATACTAATAATTTAAATTTTGAACAAAAATCTGAGTTGGAAATTGAAATATCAAATCGTGAATATGCTGAAAATAAAATAATAGAAAACAAAAATAGATACAATATTGCTAAAGAAGAGTATGAGAAATTTCGTAAAGGTGACAAGGTAGTATTTGATCTTTATGCAGGGGAGGAAGTACGGAATGCTCTTGTCACATTTGAAGTAGTTATTCATAACGTGTTTATTTCAGGTAAAAAAGCAGGTGAAGGGAGCGATCCGATAAATAATTTAATCCATACATCTCGTAGAAATTTAATAAATAGTATGCGGAGTGATCTTGGTATAACTGAATAAATTTCACCTTAAATAGCCTAAGTACATCATGTAGAGTTGATAGCATTGATGTCTAGGGTGGATGAATAAGTGTAGTTGAAGAGTTGATGGAGTAAGGTTTGTAGGATTTCACCTAAGTTTGTTTTAGATGGATAAACGGGTGAAACCCTTTTTGTTATTGGTGTAAGAAGTGCTAGCAATTAGGGTTGAGTTGTATGATATCTTATAAAATGTTGCTATAGAAAGTGGGGATGTTTTGGAGTATGATAAATTCAAAAATAAAATATGTAATTATTTTAGGACATATAAAAACACAAAGAATAAAATTGAACAGTTAAAATATACTCTTGATAAAGTAGTTTCTCACGAACTTCCGAAAAGAGATAATGAACAGCTTTTTCAAGTTAGAGATTTTAAAAACACTGCAAAATTAAATTTAAACTTAAATCACAACAACATCATGTGCTATTATTCGAATGAAGAAAATGCACTGATGGTAGGTGTTATTTGCCCAAATTGGAATAATGGGTGGAGAGGTATATCAAATGATAAATTTGTTTCTGAACAAATAGATATTTTGTTTCATTTTATATCTCAGTATGTTTATCGTAGTTGTCAAGTAAATCTAATAGGAGCCATTGCATTATCTACAGATATTCCAACAGATTTTAGAGGAAACACTCTTAAGTATATCTACGGCGATAATGTTACGCAAGAAGTGAACAAATTTAAAAGATATACAGATAGTAGTACTTCGATTTTAAACTCGAAAACATTAGGTTATCTAAAGTTGATAAATACACTGGATCCTTATGTAAATAAAACGGTATTTTATTATGTTAGATTTTTGGAATTATATGACTTTGAATTTAAGGAAGAAGCATTAACGGCAGCGGATAATATGGTCGATGTTATATTTCAGTCAATAAAGAAGCGGCTTAGAAAACCAACACAAAGTCGCGAACAAATGGGTGATTATGTATATGATGAAATTAAGTTTTATGATAGTGTTGCAAAATATCATTTAGATAGATTATATTTGTTAAGATGTAGATTTACTGCTCACCCATCAAGATCGAAGTGGTGGGATTTTTATGAAATATACGAAGATGAGATAGGAACAATAAAATTATCAGTGCGTAAATTGTTAATAGGCTATTTGAAATATGAAAATGAAAATAGAGAAGTTGATGCAACCCCTATGTTATGGAGTTCGTGGTTCAAAGAGTATTGTGACATTATATATGATGCAGTATGGTTTCATGAGGTACCGTAAATATAGTCTAATATATAATTAATATTTAGTTTGGTAAGGATATATTGGTACAAAACGGTTATCGAAGTGCTTTTCCTTTTATATTTTTAAATAAGATTAAAAAGTCTAGAACTAAGTGAAAACCATTTAAGAGAAATAGATTTTAATATAGGCTAATCTAAATTGCTCTCGACTTGACAGAATTGTTGTCAAGATGTTTTGATACATTGATCTAAGCCATTTCTTGTTAATCGTAGAATAGCCTAAGTACATCATGTAGAGCTTGTAGTATTATTTACATATATGGGTGAAGTAGATTAATCAATTCCATCATGCGTATTTATCTCCTTGACGCTGTTTTTATAATGATGAAATTGATTCAGATAGTAAGTAATCATACATAAACAGGAAGGGGAAATGGGACCCCTCCCAGTTTATTTTTCTACATCTGCTAAAT
>JAPFCO010000078.1 GCA_026169505.1 Pseudogracilibacillus sp. | reverse complement strand
GTACTATTTGTTAAATACTCATATACTGACGCCACAATCGAAATACCATGTTCGGTGTTGTATTCTTCATGTTTTTGTTCCATTTCACCAGGTACAAACACTTGTGAAGCTCCCGGTGCAGGTGGCACCATGCGTAATTCATCCATCATATCATCCATGTTTTGTAAAAAAACTTCTAAATTTGTAAACATATTGGGATCAATCACACAGAAATAATGGCCTAGCTTTCGTTTTCGATCTAATTCACCATACATTTTAGAGATGTGGGGCCCAAATGCAGACCCTGATAATAAGCCTGAGAAAATATCAACAATTAATGATAAACCATACCCTTTTGGTCCTCCAAATGGAGATAAAGATACAACTTCATCTGGATTTGTAACAGATTCTCCCTCACGGTTCACCCCCCATCCATGTGGTATTTCTTTCCCCTCTTCTTTATATGCTAGTACTTTTCCCAAGGCAACGTTTGAAGTAGCCATATCTAAAATAAATGGCTTATTCTTTTTGGCTGGGATACCATATGCAATAGGATTTGTACCTAAAAAGGACTCTTTTCCACCAAAAGGAACAACAGCTTTATCTGTATGTGTCATTGCAATTCCTATCAAATTGTGTTGCGTTGCTCTTTCAACAAAATAGCTTAACGCACCACAGTGACTACTATTCATAGCTGTAACCATTCCTACGCCACTTTCTTTTGCGGTGTCAATAGCATGATTCATTGCCATATCTGCGACAACATGCCCCATACCATCATCCCCATCAACAACACCTGTAACTATGCCGGATTTTTCAAAAGTGATGTTAGCGTCAACATTAATTCCCCCAGCTTTGATTCGATTAACATAATGTTCTGTCCGAAGCACTCCATGTGAATTCACATTTCTTAAATCTGCATGCACAAGAACTTCTGCCACTTTCATTGCGTGATTATGTTTTAATCCTACTTCAGTTAGTCTTTCTACAACGAGTTCCTTTGCTTTTTCATGATCAATTAATACTTTTGTCATATTTTCTCTCACCTACTCCAAATTGGAATGTCTTTCACTCATTTTTTGTTGCCTTTTAGTAGATTTTAAACTATCAATAATTGCTGCATCTAAAACAATATGTGCCGACTGATCAAATTGATTTCCTAAAGGTTGAATTGTTGCTGGTTCTGCAGGTAATCGGTGTTTTGTTGCAGCAGGGATATGTAAACCTGTTGTACACCATGGATGATTTATTGCCTTTTTATTTGTTGTTACGAGAAATACATAGGCACCGGATTCGGATGCTTTCTCACCTAAATGGACTACTTGATTTGTTTTGCCTGATCCGGAAAGCATGATCAATACATCACCAGATTCGATGGCTGGGGTGATTGTTTCACCTATGACATACACTTCTCTTCCTGAATGCATTAATCGCATGGCAATAGCTTTAGCAACTAATCCGGAACGTCCCTCTCCAGCAAAATAAAAAGCACAATCTTTTTGGAACAATGAGACAAGTCCTTCATATTCAGCATCTGATATGTTATGACACACAGATTGTAACTCCTCTAGAATAGTGGAAATAACATTCAATGGTTGACCAACACCTTTCACCTCTCTATTACCTGTTTACCGTGTACAAACCCTTTCGCCTCGTCCAAGTATGGAAGCCCTTCATTGTCGCCAGAAACAGTAGTTACTAAAGCACCTACACCGTTAGCAAAAGTCAGCAATTCAGAAGGTTCATAATGATGTAAGTATCCATAAACGTACCCAGCATCGAAACCATCACCAGCTCCTACTGTGTCAACTACATGAACGTTAAAAGCCTTTTCTTCAGTCCATACTCCGTTACGATATAACATAGATCCATTGCCACCATCTTTAATCACTAAATCTTGAATATGATAATGATGAGCAAATTCCGCCAGTGCTTCTTTGGAGTCTTCTTCGATGATGAGTTTTATTTCATCAAGCCCCGTTAATAAAATATCAACATGTGGGAATATCTCTTTAAAAATATCTCTCGCTTCTCCGATAGTCCAAAGTTTAAGTCGAATATTTGGATCAAATGAAATTGTTACATCGTTTTTCTTTGCCTTTTCAATAACCTTTTTAACAATCAATTTATTTTTGGGGTCTATAGATAAAAAGACACCTGATAAATGAACAAGATCGATCGAATTAAACATATCATCGGTAATATCCTCTGGAGTCAATGATAATATGGGTGAATTGGAACGATAATAAAACGTTTTTCCTGATCCATCTTCTTTAATTTCTTTAAAATTCACTGAGGTTGCACACTCATCGACGAATTCAACATCTGAAACATCGACCCCTTCGCCCCTTGCAAAGTTATAAATCACCTTACCAAATTCATCTTTGCCCAGCCGACTCACCCATTTACTCGCTAAGCCTAGTCTGGCGACTCCAATAGCAAAATTTAAATCGGCTCCTCCTATTTTTCGTTCATAATGTGTAACATACCGGAGTGGGCCCTTCGACATCGGATTCATTGTAATCAATGCATCACCTACTGTTAATACATTAAAACTCTCTGTCATATTAATCTATCTCCTCTGTTTCCTAACAACTATACGGAAGCTCGTTTTATTAGTATTGGCGTATAACGATTCACTTCATATATATCTTTTAATTTATTATTAGTTATTAACTCCAATATTTTTTCTGCAGCATCTCTACCAATATCGAATGTAGGTTGTTTAATCACACTCGAAGGTGGAGTTGATATTTCTAAAAATGGCGAATCATCAACAGATATAACACTAACTTGTTTAGGAATATGAATCCTTTTTGATGTCAAGAATTTCAAAAGTTCAATCAATGATAAGTCATTTACTGCAAAAAAAGCATCAGGGAAAGTATCTTTCTTCCACATTTCTTCCAGGCTTTTAATAATATTCATTCTTTCAGTAGTAATAATATAATCGTTATTTATCTCTATATCATGATCTATTAGGGCTTGTTTGTACCCTTCTACTCGCTCAATCCTAGGTGTAATGCTCTTACTAATTGATGTACTTACTAAACCAATATTCTTTTTATCCGACTCGATTAATTCATTTACCGCTAAACTCGCAGCTTTTTTATTATCTAGCATAAAGGTTGGATAAATAGATGGCTCTATCTTTCTATCAACAAAAACAATGGGAAAATTGTTTTTTTTCAGTGAATGATAAAAATCCATATTTCCTCCTGTTGGAAATATAATAAGTCCATCTACTTGTTTAGCAATTAACATTTCCATATAACTTTTTTCTTTCTTGGGATTATCATCCGCATTACATACAAACATATGAACATCATTTTGTTCACAAACATCTTCAATCGCACGAATCATCTCATTAGAAAAGGAGTGTATAATATTGGCTACTATCACACCAATCGTAGATGTTTTCTTTTGCTTTAGACTTCTAGCTATATGATTTGGAATGTACCCAAGGTCATTTACAGCCTGTTCGATACGTACTTTAGTTTCTGCAGCCATGTACTCATAACGATTATTAATAAATTGTGATACAGTACTTTTGGAAACTTCTGCTTTATTTGCGACGTCTTGCATAGTGACCTTTTTCATGTAATTCTCCTCGATAAATCGATTTACTAAACCGGTTTAGTAAACCGATTTGATAAAAGTATATAATAAATAAACTTTATTTGCAATCGTTTTCATTGTTTTATTTAAAATTGTTTTTTATCGCATTATATTTTTAACTAATGTTGCGTGAATATAGAATGACTTGTGGATTAATATTTAATTTTACATTAAAATGTAAAGCAAACAATTTATTAAAGGTGGCATTTCTCAGAAAAAACAATGCAAAGACCCTTCTGCCGCAGTCTTTGCATTTTACGTAGTGCAAATATCTTTATTTCCATGAACTTTTTCCCCAGTATAACAGGTAAATTCCTCTAATAAATTATAATAAATAAACCGTTATGAGATGATCTGAACCTAACATTAGATTTTGTGTATAAGATCACCCTATCCCATTCTCTACAACCATCCCTCTTTCCCGTTTATTTTCAAACAAAAAAAGACAAGAGCTATCTTGGCGGAAATAAGCTTTGTCCTTTTCTTTGCATCTATCGTTTAATCATCCACTTCATTTATCCCCATAATTGCTTTCGATACATCTACGGATGCTTTTCATACATATCGCTTTTTAAATCATGTAATAAATCCACATATTATACCCTTTCATCACTAATGATATCAAGTGTTCCCGTTACAGACTTGGTTTTTTTATGTTTCACTTTTTCATTTTTTTCATGTATAATATAAGTAGTTAGACAGTATAATAAGACTGGATAGTTAAACTATCCAGTCT
>JAPFCO010000276.1 GCA_026169505.1 Pseudogracilibacillus sp. | reverse complement strand
TTAATGCTTCATCAATTTGCGTAAAAACTTGTTTAACTTCTGACATGTATTTTTCCCCCTCATTTATTGTTATAACTTTATAATAACGATAACGTTAGCATCTTCCTATTCGGTTATATGTCGTATTTATTTTTTCCCTTATGTAAATATGCCCCTAATATTATATGATAGATAATTCTTAAATGATTATTTCCTAAACTTTTCATTGGTCATAAATTGAATGAAAGTTAAATGCATCCTATAATTTGCAAAATAAAAAGCTTACAAGGACTGTTTTCCCTGTAAGCCTTCATTTAGTTTCCTTCATAATTTTTAACGTAGCGATTGTACGACAGCATCCCCAGCAACTTTCCCTGTAAATAGACAGTTTCCTAAAAATGTACCTTCTAATGAACGGTATCCATGAATACCGCCCCCACCAAATCCCGCAACTTCACCAACTGCATATAAACCTTTGATAGCGTTACCACTTTCATTCAATACTTGTGATGATACATTTGTTTGCAGTCCGCCTAATGTTTTACGACTTAAAATATGTAGCCTTACAGCAATAAGTGGTGCATTTTTATGGTCCAAAAATTTATGAGGTTTTGCCGTACGTATTAATTTATCTCCAAGATAGTGCCTTGCTCCCCGCATTGCTGTAATTTGCAGATCCTTCGTAAATTTATTATCTAATTCACGATCTCTTGCCTCTACTTGTCTTTGCACATGTTCAATATCTAGTAAGTTTTCACCTATTAGCTTATTCATTTTCACGACAAGCGTTTCGATTGAGTCTGCCATGACAAAATCTGCCCCATTATCTAAGAATGCCTGAACTGGTCCTGGTGCTCCTGGTAACACTCGTTGCAGTACTTTTTTGATGCTCTTTCCGGTTATGTCTGGGTTTTGTTCTGAACCTGATAAAGCAAATTCTTTTTCTATGATATCTTTTGTTAAGATAAACCATGAATAATCATAGCCGGTTTTCATAATCGTTTCCAATGTACCTAATGTATCAAACCCTGGAAAGTTAGGTGCATCAAATCGATTCCCTTCTGCATCTAACCATAAAGAAGATGGTCCAGGCAAAATTCGGATCCCGTGCTTTTCCCAAATCGGAGCCCAATTTTTAATTCCTTCTGTATAATGCCACATCCGGTCGCGATTAACAATATGACCACCAGCAGCTTCTGTAATTTGTAACATTCTACCGTCAACATGCTCAGGTACTCCTGAGATCATGGAGTCTGGCGCTTTTCCCAATCTGCTTGGCCAATTTTTTCGAACCAATTCAAAATTAGCGCCTATGCCACCGCTCGCCACAATAACTGCCTCTGCTTGATTTGCAAACTCTCCATTAATCGTTCGATTACTTGCCTCTCCGCGTTTAATTGTTGTTGGTGCCAACACAGATCCATGTACACCAGTAATTGCTTCGTCATTTTCGATGAGTCCATCAACTCGATGTCTTGGTCGATACGTCACCACTCGATCCGATATAAATTGTTTTAGTTCCCTTATGAATGGTGCGACGATACCCGGCCCTGTCCCCCAAGTAATATGAAAACGTGGCACTGAATTTCCATGACCTTCTGCTAAATAGCCTCCTCGTTCAGCCCAACCAACTACCGGAAAAATCCGTACACCTTTTTCATGTAACCAAGCTCTTTTCTCATATGTTGCAAAATCAATGTATTGCTCAGCCCATTTTCTTCCCCAATAATCATCCTCTATGCGATCATAACCTGCCGTACCAAGCCAATCTTGCCAAGCGAGTTCCTGCGAATCTTTGATTCCCATCCGACGCTGTTCTGGTGAATCGACTAAAAACAAACCACCAAAGGACCACCATGCTTGCCCACCAAGAGATTGTTCGCCCTCTTGGTCTAGCAACAATACCTTTTTACCAGCACGTGCAATTACTGTTGTCGCAACTAATCCCGCAAGACCCGCACCAACGACTATGACATCGTACTCCTCCATCTCACCACTCCTTTTCCTTATTATAGGTGATAGTTCATCGATTAGGAAACCCCTATTTATGACGGATGAAATTCAGTCGTCTACTTAATGATCTTCGCGAGAGATACCCCGTTCGTGCGATTGACCACCATTCTTGTGCGATACAAACAGCGTTCGTGCAATAACCGAGTTTGGAGCGCAAGCCATGCTTTAAGATTTACGAAGTGCTTTGTCAAAAAGCTACGCCCAGCTAAACATAGCGAGACTTCTGTCACCATATATTTCACTTCAACAATCATACAAATGCAATTTTTCACAAAAATAACAGCGAGTTCTTTTTTCACACAAGAATTCGCTGTCATCTCAATTCGTTATTTGTCTATTTGTTTTTTTACTGTACGAT
>JAPFCO010000136.1 GCA_026169505.1 Pseudogracilibacillus sp. | reverse complement strand
TAAATTTTAAGTAACTATAAAAAGGAGGTCAGCCGAATGGAGTGGTCTGTTTTTCTTGTTTTTCCTGCATTCACTATCGGTACAATAGCTTTAGGACTCGTACTTCATACATTGAAGCAGATTAAAAAATTAGAGGAAAGAATTGAAGAATTAGAAAGTAAAAATGAATAAGGTCATTTCAAATTATTAATAGATTGGTCGCGGTAACAGAATAAGTATGTGCCACAATAGGACTATTTTACAGGGGAAGGGACAGGACAAAGGGGAGTTTAAGGTGAGTTTTAAGAATGAAATAAGTTCTATACTATCAAGAAAGGTTATTTCCGCTTCAATTTCGGGTTCCATATTTGCTATATTGTTGGGTTTGTTTATGCCGGATCCATTTGGTGTAGGTATTAGTTCTATTGGTGAATATGTGCAGGAGTTGATAATAGCAATTCCTGCATATGTGATGTATAGTTTTCCAGTTATCTTACTGTACGGTACAATCACTTCCATAATAAGTGATTATATAGCTCGTTTTATCTCACATTATACGAACAAAAAAGGTTTGAAAATATATCTTTCATTAACACTACACATGCTATTTGGTTTAATTTTGCTTTGGTATAGCTTAGTAGCGTCTATTCTGTTTTTTATAACGGATTATATTTTAATGAAGAAGCATATTTATAAATGGAATAATGCTCTCAAAAGTTTAGCCATTCCAATTTTGGTATGGGGTATATTTTTGGGGTGTGTACATATGATGGATTTATTTAGGTGAATATTTATTCAATTATTAGCCACCTTCCAGAATAGATAATGTTCCTAAATTGAACCATTTTATGGTGGCTTTTTTACAGTAACACAATAAAGCTATTAATAGAAAGAGGGAGATTTGTATGATTATTGGATTGCACCATGCGCAGATTACAATACCGAAGGGGGCAGAAGTGGAAGGGAAACAGTTTTATTGTATTGTGCTAGGCTTAGAAGAAATAGAAAAGCCAGATTCACTCAAAGGCCGTGGAGGATTTTGGCTTAAAGTTGGGGATAAAGACGTTCACGTAGGCACTGAAGATGGTTTTGATAGGCTAGCAACAAAGGCGCATCTAGCTTATTTGGTAAATGATATTTCGTACTGGAAAAGTGTGTTAGAGCAACATGATATTCAAGCAATTGACGGAGTTCCAATCCCTGGCTTTGATCGCTTTGAATTTAGAGATCCTTTTGGTAACAGAGTGGAAATGATTCAAGAATTATAAGGCTTTGGGCATCGATGTTGTAACAGCGTTAATTGTCTTTATTCTATTAATAAAGAACAGCGTGCAACTTACATATAGCAACATGGTGTTATAGGTAATAATTTATATATGATTGAAGGGGTCTTTTCGGATGACCTAGTAGATGGTTTAGGATGGAAAGGTACGGGACTGTTGTTAATTTCCTTGATATTAGGTTTCGGTATATTCAAACTAATTTTCACATAAAAATGCTACCCTCTATGTAATGGATTATATTCTTTATCAATCCATCTAGAGGGTAGCATATCATGTTACATTTACAACATGATTGAATGTCCACTTGCTACTTTATTGGCGAAAGGAAGGGCATGGCCGTATAGGGTCCCTAATCTTTCGGTGAACAATTCAGCATGTGCATTTTGAGCAATTAATAACATCGCAAATGTACGTCTTAGATTATGTGGCCTGACTTTTCTTAGCATCTATTAGATCCTTTAAAAAATGAAATCATGATTATTACCTAACAGATCCTTCAGCAAATACTCTACTAATATTCTCAGTGGAATTAAAGTCTGAATCGTCAATTGCCCAAGTACCATCTTCTTTTTTCATATGAACTTCAATTTCTTGATTCCCACTTTTAGCGGACACATCATCGAGTACTTCATCAAACTTAGATAAGGCATATTCCTCTTCGCCTTCAGGGTCGTATGATAAATCATTTTTATCGTGTTGTTCGTCCTTGTATTTTTTCAAGCCTTTAGATATGTCATCATATGGGATTGCTGAATAATTAATTATTACAATTGCTTTCCCATTAGCATTTCCAATCACTTCTGTTTCAATTTCAGCATTATCACCATTAGCTCTTTTGAAGCTTTCATAATACTTCTTAATGTCTTTATCAGAAAGATCAAGGGAGTAGATATCCAATTCTAATCTCTCACCAAACTTGTCTTTCGCTTCATTTTGAAGTGTTTTTTGGTCAGCAGAGACAAGTTCTTCAAAGTCTTTGTTTTTCTTGCCAAAATAAATCGTCTCCACGTATGCTTCCAATGCCTTACCTGGATCCTGCAGTACTTCTAGACTATCATTATACTCGCTTGTATCTAAAGGAACTATAATATCTTCAAGTTCGATTTCATAATCCGCGGGCATAGGTGCGATATTTATTTCATACTCTGAATCCTTTTCTACATTAAATAAAACACTCACTGTTTTTTGTTTCCCTGAACCAATACTATTGTTGGTACCACTGGATCCTATGTCTAGAGCATGATTGTAGTCTTGAGTAGGATCAATTTGATTGTCATCTTCATCATATAATTGCATATGCATTTCAGGATAGACGTCAATCGATGTATCAGAAGTGTTTTTAATTACCAAATCAATTTGTAATAATCCACCATCTGCTTCGTCTCCTATAGACTCTCCACTATCATTTCCAGATAGTACGTATGACGCATCTTCAATGGAAACCTCAAGTGAATCTCCTTTAGTTGAAGAAGCATTAGCGTCATCATCTTTTGAACTACCACAAGCGGTTAATACTGCTAAAAGTAAACCAAAGCATAAAAACTGTCCTATTCTTTTCATTGTATGTACTCCCTTGTATTTTATATTTAAAGAGAAATAATAGTAAGCCGAATTTGCGCTTTTTCATTTGAAGCAAG
Organism: Pseudogracilibacillus sp.; assembly: GCA_026169505.1. Lineage (GTDB taxonomy): Bacteria > Bacillota > Bacilli > Bacillales > Amphibacillaceae > Pseudogracilibacillus. The sequence goes on along the minus strand of JAPFCO010000136.1, from coordinate 4,210 downwards.
CAAATCAAATTGGCCTAAAAATTACTATACGTGATTTATTTAACATAGTCAATTCACTTTGTAAAATAATTGTAATAGAGAAATGTTTGATAAAATAAAATCAGATCTTTTTTCCATAGAAAGGTGTAGAAATCACTAACTTCACTGGTAATTAGAAGAATTATAAAAGTGGAAGTCTTTATTACAGTCAGATTACTTTTATCCTTTTTTTTGCGTTTTTTAAGTGTGGTATTCTCCAAAGGATTCCCATATATAGTTATTTCGGCTCCAGAAACTATTTTTTAGGACTTTGGATAACTTAGTGTCCAGTGAGGCGCAGTTCAAATGTGTACAAACATGGATATCGAAGTATAATTTACTGACTCTATCAGAAGGGGAGCACAGAGAAATAATCCCTCACATACCCGCTAAGGTACATGAGGAGGGATTATTCATATAAGAATCTAGGGAGTTTATCGAAAGTTTCCCAATCCTTAAAAAGATTAACTTGTTCGTTTAATCAATTTTATAATACGGATTTATCGCCACCTCATGGCTGTTTATTGTAATTATGAAATTGATTCCGTTAGATAATGTTTAGTCTTTATTTTTTTCCTGAAACTTTGTTATTAATTATTCGGATACATTGATTGTTGCTTGCTAGTAATGAACAAATGCTCATAAGAATTCTTTATTCATCTCTATCTTCTCTCTATTTGGCTCTATTACATCCTTCAAGATATCGATATCGTTACCTAAAATATCCTTCAGCAAAAACCTTTCTGATATCATTGGTAGAATTGATTTGTGAATCGTCGATTGCCCATTTGTCATCATCTTTTTTCATTCGGATTTCAAGTTCCTTATTCCCGCTTTTTGCCTCTAATTCATCGAGAATAGAATTGAAATTGGATAAAGCATATTCGTCTTCTTCTTTTCGATCAAACGTATCATGTTCGTCACGATGTTCGTCTTTATATTTCTTCATTTCATCATATATATCATCATACGAGATGGCTGAAAAATTAAGTGTTACAATTGCTTTACCATTGGCATTTCCTGTTACTTCTGTTTCAAATTCAGCATTATCACCATTAGCTCTCTTGAAACTTTCATAGTAATTTTTCATGTCTTTATCAGACATGTCAATAGAGACATCCATTTTCAGTCTTTCCTTAAACTTGTCTTTTGCTTCATTTTGAAGGCCTTTTTGATCGGCTGAGACGAGTTCTTCAAAGTTCTTATTTTTCTTGCCAAAATAAATTGTCTCTACATATGCTTCTAAAGCCTCCCCAGGATTGTGCAAGACTTCTAGACTATCATTATACTCACTTGTATCTAAAGGAATTGTAATATCTTCTAGTTCTGTCTCATAGTCTGTAGGCATTGGTGAGATGTTAATTTCATATTCTGTATCTTTTTCAACATCAAATAAAACACCCACGTTTTTTTGCTTTCCTGAACCAATATTATTATTCGTACTAGATCCTAGGTCAAGAGAAGGATTGCTTTCATTACTTGGGTCTTTTTGATGATCACCATCGTATAATTGAATGTGCATATCAGGGTAGACTTCAATAGATGTATCGGATGTGTTTTTAATTAGTAGCTCAATCTGTAATAATCCGCCTTCAGCTTCGTCGTCTATGGATTCTCCACCATCATTTCCAGATAATATGTATGAGGCATTTTCAATGGAAACTTCAAGTGTTTCCCCTTTAGTAGGGGAAGCGTTAGTTTCGACATCATCATTTGAGCTACCACAAGCTGTTAATACTGCTAAAAGTATCCCAAAGCATAAAAATATACCTATTCTTTTCATTGTATGTACTCCCTTTCATTCTAAGTTTAAATAGAAGCAAAAGTGAGATGAATTAACGTTATTTCATTTGTTGCAAGCAAATTACATTGATTTAAAAATCACTATACGTTATATGTGTAGCATAGTCAATTTCCTTTGTAAAACATCTGTAATAAAGAGGATTTGATCAACTAGCCGAACCACTCGCAGCTTTATTCGTGAGTGGTTTAAACTTTACCGTCTTTTAAAAAGAAGAAAAAACATTGTTAAGTCTAGCATGTGTGGTGCTAGACTTATTAAAAAAAATGCTTGTAGAAGTTCATTTGAAACAATTGGTAATCAGTATGTATCCCACCATATTCCATTCAATATTAATTCTAAATAACATTATGAATTTTCAAGTGTATAAAATATATAATATGTGATAAACGCCCATTAATTGGCAATTATCTGTTAATTCATGAAGAAATCCTCTGTTATCATTTAAGTTCAAATGATTGAGAAAAGAGTGAGAAACTACTATAATAGTAATTGCGTCGATCTTTGACGCTGATTTCGCAACACGAATATTTAGGAGGCTTATATATATGATTTATGCTAATCCAAATACAGAAGGATCATTAGTACATTTTAAAGAACAATACCAAAATTTCATTGGTGGAGAATGGGTTAAACCTGTAAAAGGTGAATACCTAGATGTAATTTCTCCAATAACAGGTAAAGTATTTACTACTGTTCCAAGCTCTACAGTAGAAGATGTTGATTTGGCACTTGATGCAGCACACGCGGCTAAAGAGGAGTGGGGAAAGACATCTGTTGCTGAAAGGGCAAAAGTATTAAATGCAATTGCGGATCGCATGGAAGAAAATTTAGAAATGCTTGCTGTTGCAGATACTTGGGATAATGGTAAAGCGGTAAGAGAAACGTTAAATGCAGATATGCCTTTAGCAATAGATCACTTCCGTTACTTCGCAGGTGCTATTCGCGCTCAAGAAGGTGGAATCAGTGAAATTGATGGGGATACAGTAGCTTATCACTATAATGAACCAATGGGTGTAGTTGGTCAGATTATTCCTTGGAATTTCCCAATATTAATGGCAGCGTGGAAAATTGCACCAGCTTTAGCGGCAGGAAACTGTATCGTAATGAAACCAGCTGAACAAACACCTGCTTCTATTTCTATTTTGATGGAATTACTTGAAGATGTTTTACCAAAAGGTATATTGAATATTGTTCAAGGTACTGGTTTAGACGTAGGTAAACCACTTGCATCAAGTCCACGAATTGCTAAAATTGCATTCACTGGTTCAACAGCAGTTGGTCGTTCGATTATGGAGTACGCAACAAAAAATATCATTCCTGTCACATTAGAACTTGGTGGTAAATCACCAAATATCTTCTTTGAAGACGTGATGGATGCAGATGATGACTATTTAGACAAAGCAGTAGAAGGCTTCGTATTATTCGCTCTGAACTCGGGCGAAGTTTGTACAGCTCCTTCACGTGCATTAATTCATGAATCAATCTATGACAAATTCATGGAAAAAGCAATTGAACGAGTAAAAGCAATTAAAATTGGTAACCCATTAGATACTGAAACAATGATGGGTGCACAAGCTTCACAGCAACAATTAGATAAAATCCTTTCCTATATCGATATCGGTAAAGAAGAAGGTGCTGAACTAGTAATTGGTGGAAACCGAAATAAACTAGAAGGTAACCAAGAAGCAGGATACTATGTTGAGCCAACGATCTTTAAAGGCGATAATCAAATGCGTATTTTCCAAGAAGAAATCTTTGGTCCAGTATTAGCAGTAACAACATTCAAAGACTTCGATGAAGCAATTGAAATCGCAAATGATACACTGTATGGTCTGGGTGCAGGTGTGTGGTCTCGTAAGGGAGACGTAGCATATCGAGCAGGTCGCGGTGTTCAATCAGGTCGTGTGTGGACAAACACATATCACCAATATCCAGCGCACGCAGCATTTGGTGGATACAAGATGTCTGGTTTCGGTCGCGAAAACCACTTAATGATGCTAAGTCAGTATCAACACACGAAAAGCATTGTAGTAGGGTATAATGAAGGAACAATGGGCTTCTATTAATATGAAGCTGCTAAAATTGATTACCTCATTATGAGAGCTTTTCAGTAAAAAATGAAAACTGTACCAATAATAAAAAACGCTGCATCCTTTGATAAGACAAAGGATGCAGCGTTTTTCTATTGGTGAAGCATGTAGGGCTTGGACAGACGATTTCCTGCTGCAAAGTACTAGCCTGTATGGTTATAAATGTCAAGATAAGAATGTACAATTGTGATTATTTAAGGATGTCCACTTTAGATCTTTCTTCTGACGTAAAGTGATTTTTTAATCTGTAAGAATCTCCAACAACATTTATCACAGTTGCGTGATGGAGAACGCGATC
>JAPFCO010000055.1 GCA_026169505.1 Pseudogracilibacillus sp. | reverse complement strand
GGGCAGATACTTCGCTTGTCGCTGGCGGAGGGTATACACAGCATATATTACAGCAGCAATTAAATTATGAGCAACTCATCCAGTTAGCTAAATGGGAAGCGCCGGACATTATTTTAGTGGAAGGCTATAAAGATGAAATGGGCGAGAAAGTCGTGCTTGTTCGGGAGCATGAAGATTGGGAAGCGTTACAATTAGTGGAGCAAATTGCTCTAGTAGTCGGATTGGATAAAACGGTCGATACTTACGAGCAAATTGCACATCGAGAAGCGAGAATAGAGTTAGATCGGTGGTTTATGGATTGGTTACAACATAATTAATCAAGAAAGGACAACAACGATGAAATCAACGGTTGGAATTTTACTTGCTGGCGGTTTGTCACGGAGATACGGCTCTCCGAAAGCGTTCGCCACATTAGATGGAGCGTTTTTTTACGAAAAAACATATGCAGTATTACGTGCGGTCTGTGATGAAGTGGTTGTCGTTACACGGGAGGAATTGTTGACGGAATTCCCAACAGACTACCATGTAATTACTGATATAGATCCATTTGTTGGTTGTGGACCTTTAGCAGGTATTTATGCTGCGATGGTTGCAGTAGAAGCCGAACAATATGTTGTTCTACCTTGTGATATGCCACTGATTGAGACAATAGTCATGGATAAATTAATCGAACGTCATCAATCGGAAATTACAGTCGTTGAAGTGGCTGGTCGTTTACAACCTCTTGTTTCTGTTTGGAACGTATCAGTGAAAGAAAGAATATTAGATGCTTTACAAGCACAGCACTATCGAATGCAAGATGTTTTTGACACATCTAGTATAATGAAAGTAGATAGTGTATATTTAACGGATCAGCTAGAAGCTTTTATGAATGTGAATACACCTAAACAGGATAAGGAGATGAGAGAATGGCTAAAGTCATAGATAAGTTTGGTCGACCGATTCGTGATTTACGAATTTCTGTGACAGACCGTTGTAATTTCCGTTGCACGTATTGCATGCCGAAGGAAATATTCGGTAATGATTACGCATTTTTACCACAAGAGGAACTTTTAACCTATGAAGAAATGGTGCGAATTGCGCGCATTTTTGCTTCGCTAGGTGTCGATAAGTTGCGTATTACAGGAGGCGAGCCTTTATTACGCAAAGAATTGCCGAGTTTAATTGCAGAACTAACAAAAATAGAAGGCATCGAAGATATCGGTTTGACGACAAATGCTGTATTACTTGATAAACATGCCGAAGCTTTATATAAAGCGGGCCTACGTCGTTTAAATATAAGTTTAGATGCGATGGATCCATTTGTTTTTGGCGAAATGAACGGACGTGGGACACATCCACAAGCAATTTTGAAAAACATTGAACTCGCGAAAGAAATGGGTTTTGATATTAAAGTAAATATGGTTGTGCAAAAGGATGTCAATGTCCAAGAAATTTTACCGATGGCAATGCATTTTAAAGAACGAGGTATTACGTTACGGTTTATTGAATTTATGGACGTTGGTAATGATAATGCGTGGAGTTTTGAAAAAGTTGTAACGAAGAAGGAAATTTTCGACATATTGCAAAGTGAGTTTGAATTAGAACCAGTTGATGCGGATTATTTTGGCGAAGTGGCAAAGCGTTATCGTTATAAAGATAATGGGGTAGAGGTTGGCTTTATTACATCTGTGTCAGAATCATTTTGTTCGTCATGTACACGCGCACGTATATCGTCAGATGGTAAAATCTATACTTGCTTATTCGCTTCGGATGGATTTGATCTACGTGAGTTGGTTCGGTCTGGACAAACAGATGAAGAACTAACAGAAGCACTAATAGGTCTGTGGGAAAGTCGAGATGATCGCTACTCAGACGAAAGAACGGAAGAAACGGCAAAAAAACGTAAGAAAATTAATATGAGCTATATTGGTGGATAATTAAAAGCGCCTGTTCCGAGTAGTATTTGCTTACTAGGAAAAGGCGCTTTTGTTAGGTAGATGTAAGACGGCGACAATGAGCGATAAAAAAGTTGTATGAGCGGTAAATCGATGAGCATGAGCGATAAAAAGCTTTCTCGAGCAATAAAATGAAAAGGAAGTGATCGAGAATACATGCGATATGTCATCCTTCTAAATCCGTAATCCGGCCTGAATGTGTGTATACATTCATTTTGCTATCCCTCGTAAACCCAATGGCGGTAATACCTAGCTCGTCGGCTAGTTTTAACGCTAAATCAGTTGGAGCAGAGGCGGAGATGATGATGCCAATCCTCAT
>JAPFCO010000369.1 GCA_026169505.1 Pseudogracilibacillus sp. | reverse complement strand
GTAGAACATATTGAACGTGGGTACGAAAATATGACGGAAAAACTTATTCAATTAGGAGCAAATATCCGACGAGAGAAAATGACGGAACGTGAAATTGATCAAATGAATCTACAATTAAAATTGTAATAGTGGATTAGCTTATTGAAGGAGATGTAACAGATGGAAAGAAGTTTAACGATGGAATTAGTTCGAGTGACAGAAGCTGCCGCTTTAGCATCTGCTAGATGGATGGGGAGAGGGCTAAATAATGATGCGGATGATGCAGCCACTTCGGCAATGAGGAATGTTTTCGACACGATTCCAATGCGTGGAACAGTTGTCATAGGAGAGGGCGAGATGGATGAAGCGCCAATGTTGTATATTGGCGAAAAGCTCGGAACCGGAACAGGACCGTTAGTTGATGTTGCTGTTGATCCGCTCGAAGGGACAAATATTGTTGCTCGTGGTTCTTGGAATGCTTTGTCAGTTATTGCTATTGCTGATGGTGGAAATCTGTTGCATGCACCAGATATGTATATGGATAAGATTGCAGTAGGCCCGGAAGCAGTGGGGAAAGTGGACATTAACGCATCAACAGTAGATAATTTACAAGCAGTAGCAAAGGCAAAGAATAAAGACATTGAAGATTTACTTGTTGTTGTTTTAAATCGCCCACGTCATGAAGGGTTAATTCAAGAGATTCGTGAAGCTGGTGCTCGAATTAAACTCATCCAAGATGGGGATGTTGCAGCTGCAATTAATACAGCGTTTGATCGTACAGGTGTTGACATTTTAATGGGAACTGGTGGCGCTCCTGAAGGGGTTATTACGGCAGCTGCATTAAAATGCCTTGGTGGAGAAATTCAAGGTAAATTAGTGCCTAAAAATGATGAAGAAGTCAACCGTTGTAAAAAAATGGGCATTACTGATATTGATAAAGTATATTATATGGATGACTTCTGTGCCGGTGATGATGCAATTTTCGCAGCAACTGGTGTGACAGATGGTGAGCTATTAAAAGGTGTACAATTCAAAGGACAAGACGCTCGTACACAAACAGTAGTTATGCGTGCAAAAAGTGGTACGATTCGATTTATTGATGGACAACACAGCTTAAAGAAAAAGCCAAATCTAGTGATGGATTCATAGAATCTGATTAAAAGTTAGAGTTGAATATAGGAAGAATTACATGTATGATGTAACTATTAGTTAGCTCCACATACTAGCAATGAACCGTCATTGGGCTCATCGACATATATGTCATCTCCATTCAACTCCTTTAATTTTCATGTTAATAATAAAAACTTACAGAGACTTATCTATCCCATTTATTAATATATAAGAGAGTCAATTTCATCATTATGATCATAAAAAATAAAAAATTTGAAAATAACTAAAGAAGATGAACATACGAAGTCTATTCTAATATAAACTAAACGATCCACAAAGATAAATTTTAAAGGAACAGGTGTGATGATGAAGTGTCAGAAATAACAATTTCTCACTTAGAAGAATTAAATTTGAAACAAATATATGAACATGCTCGAGAATATAAAGTTTCAAATTATTCTAAATTAAATAAAAAGGAACTTATATTTGCGATTTTAAAAGCGCAAGCAGAGAAAGCTGGCTATTTATTTATGGCTGGTATTTTAGAAATTATTCCATCAGAAGGATTCGGCTTTTTACGTCCTATTAATTATTCTCCCAGTGCAGAAGATATTTATATATCAGCCTCACAAATACGTCGTTTCGATTTAAGAAATGGTGATAAAGTTTCAGGTAAAGTACGACCGCCGAAGGAAAATGAACGCTATTATGGTTTACTACATGTTGATGCTGTGAACGATGATAATCCAGAAACCGCTAAGGATAGAGTCCACTTCCCCGCGCTTACCGCTTTATATCCAAACAGATTTATGAAGCTAGAAAATCAACCTAATAAACTTTCAACACGAATTATCGATTTAATGACTCCGGTAGGTTTTGGACAACGTGGTTTAGTTGTTGCTCCACCAAAAGCTGGTAAAACAATGCTTATTAAAGAAATAGCCAATAGTATTTCTGTCAATCATCCAAACACAAAGTTGATTATTTTACTAGTGGATGAACGACCAGAAGAAGTGACAGATATCGAACGTTCTGTACATGAAAATGTAGATGTTGTCAGTTCTACTTTCGATGAGGTACCAGAGAATCATATTAAAGTATCTGAGTTAGTATTAGAAAGAGCGATGCGTCTTGTCGAACACAAACAAGATGTTGTTGTATTAATGGATAGTATTACACGGCTTGCCCGTGCATATAACTTAGTTATTCCTCCAAGTGGACGAACGTTATCAGGAGGTATTGATCCAGCGGCGTTTCATCGCCCGAAACGTTTCTTTGGAGCAGCGCGTAATATTGAAGAAGGTGGAAGTTTCACGATATTAGCTACTGCTTTGATCGATACGGGTTCCAGAATGGATGATGTAATTTATGAGGAATTTAAAGGAACTGGTAATATGGAGTTGCATTTAGATCGTAATTTAGCGGAACGTCGTATTTTCCCATCGATTGATATTTTACGATCAGGTACGAGAAAAGAAGAATTACTTGTTTCGAAAGATCATTTGGAAAAAATGTGGATGATTCGTAATACAATGCAAGATTCCCATGATTTCTTTGAACGTTTCTTACGAAGAATGAAAAAAACAAAAGCGAATGATGAATTTTTTCAATCCATTGATGAGGAGTTGAAAAAGAAAGGTGGACAACGTTCTAAATAAGTTGTCGTAAATCTTATGTGTAGCTAATAATAATGTTTCATTTTCAATCCATCATGGCATGGGCACAAACGAAGTGTAAATCAGCCTGCTATTGAAAGGCAAACATGGGATCCGACATAGTGTTAGGCTGTTTTCCACTACGGACCGTTACTTTCCACGGTGCCACGAAGAATTGCAGTTCATTCTTCGTGGCACCGTGGAAAGCGGAGTGCATTTCCGAAGCGACAGTATAACTATAAATCTTGTTTACGTCGCATTATCCGTCAACAAAGATGAAACTAGCTCTATATTTTAGTATCCTTATGTTCACAATAAGAGTTAGATTGCAAGAAAGCTTATAGATATTTCCTTGCATTTAGGTATTACTGCTGTTATAATATCAAGATGTGAGGTAAGATAAGTATTTACTTATAATCGTATATGTAGTATTATTATTTACACGCAAGTGAGGTGGAAAACATGAAAAAAGATCTTCATCCTGGATATCAAAAAGTAATCTTTCTTGATACGAGTTCAGATTATAAATTTTTAAGTGGTTCAACAAAATCATCTGATGAAATGATGGAATGGGAAGATGGGAATGAATATCCTGTCATTCGTGTTGAAATCAGTTCAGATACACATCCTTTCTATACTGGGAAACAAAAAGCAGATAGAGTTGGCGGACGTGTTGATCGCTTTAAGAAAAAATACAATATGTAATAATATTAAAATCAGGCAGAATAATGCCTGTTTTTTATTGAGTAAAATTAGTGTATACTATGACTATATTTGGAAAAATAGAAACATAAAAAGAGGTGTATATTGTGCTAGAGCGATTACAGTCGTTGGAAGATCGATACAATCAGTTAAACGAACTATTAAGTGATCAGGAAGTAATAAGCGACCATCATAAATTACGAGAGTATTCTAAAGAACAATCCGATCTGGCAGATTCTGTGGCGGTATATCGTCAATATAAAGAAACGAACGCTGAACTAACAGATGCAAAAGAGATGTTAGCGGACGATCTAGACGACGAGATGACTGAAATGGTGAAATTAGAAATTGGTGAATTATCAGAACGGTTAGAAGAACTAGAGGAACAATTAAAATTCCTATTAATACCAAAAGACCCGAATGATGATAAAAATGTTATCGTAGAAATTCGTGCAGCAGCTGGTGGAGACGAAGCAGCTTTATTTGCTGGTGATTTATACAGAATGTATTCAAGATATGCAGAGATGCATCGTTGGAAAACAGAAGTAATTGAAGCACATACATCTGATATGGGCGGTTTTAAAGAAATCGTTTTTATGATTCATGGAAAAGGTGCTTTCTCTCAGCTTAAGTTTGAAAATGGAGCGCACCGTGTACAACGTGTACCTGAAACAGAAGCAAGTGGTCGCGTTCATACATCGACTGCAACTGTAGCTGTACTGGCTGAAGCAGAAGATGTGGAAGTAGAATTAAATGAAAGTGACATCAGGGTAGACCGATTTGCTTCAAGTGGACCTGGGGGACAAAGTGTTAATACTACGATGTCAGCAGTAAGACTAACACATTTACCAACAGGGATGATTGTTTCATGTCAAGATGAAAAGTCGCAAATTAAAAACAAGGAAAAGGCGATGAAAGTTTTACGTGCTCGACTATATGATAAATATCGACAAGAAGCACAAGATGAATATGACGAAACGCGAAAATCAGCCGTAGGTTCAGGTGATCGTTCTGAGCGGATTAGAACATACAACTTCCCGCAAAACCGTGTTACGGACCACAGAATTTCTTTGACGATCCAAAAGCTGGATCAAATTTTAGAAGGAAAACTAGCTGAATTTATCGATGCATTACTTTTAGATGAACAAACTAAAGGCCTTGAGCGTATCGGTGAATAATATGAGTGATGAACATAGACAATATAAAGTCCTAGCTTGGGCTTTTTCTTTTTTAAAAGAGTACGATCGTGAAGAACGAGTTGCTGAGTTATTGTTGCAACACCATTTAAAAGTTGATCGAGCTACTTTTTTTACACGGATGCAAGAGCCGGTTTCACCCGAAGTATTATCCGCTTTTAAAGCAGATATCAAAGCGCATATACGAACGGGAATACCTATTCAACATCTTACAGGTTATGAATACTTTTATGGGAGAAAGTTTTATGTGAACGAACATGTACTTATTCCAAGAATGGAAACAGAAGAACTTGTGTATCATGTCATAGAAAAAGTAAAAGATAGTTATAAAACAGACCCAGTGACAATTGTAGACGTTGGTACGGGCAGCGGTGTTATTGCAACTACATTGGCACTCGAAATACCGAATGCGAATGTTGTAGCAATAGATATTTCAGAGGAAGCTTTAAACGTTGCGAAAGAGAATGCTGCACAACTTAAAGCTAATATTACCTTTTATCAAGGCAACTTTTTACAGCCAATGATAGAAAAAGGGTTGAAACCGGAGATTATTGTTTCAAATCCTCCCTATATAAGTTGGCAAGATGAACCAAGCTTATCTGATACCGTGAAGAATTTTGATCCTGCTTTAGCTTTATTTGCAAAATCGAATGGTTTAGCTGCTTATCAAACAATAATAAAACAAATAAAATCTTCATTACAACAGACGGAATATATTTATTTTGAAATTGGTTACGATCAGAAGGAAGCAATTACAAGACTTTGTCACCAAATGTTTCCGGAGAATAATATGGAGTGTATCCAAGATATTAATGGGAACGACCGGATTATGGCTATTTCTTTATAACATCGTTTAGATATTTTTTTTCTGTCCATACTGTAAATGTAAACAGAGATGGGTGGGGAGATACGATGAAAAAGGGAATAGTTTTTTTATTGATTACTATATTTATATTGTTACCTCAAGTGCCGCAGAATGCTTCGTCTCATACACAACAAATGATTCCTGATGAAGCGATTCGATTACGAATTCTCGCAAACAGTGATAGCGATGAAGATCAACAGATTAAGCGACTTGTTCGGGATGAAGTGAATGCTTATATTAGTGAATTAGTGCAATCAATAGATGATATAGAAGAAGCGCGAAACACCATTCGTACACATGTACCAGAATTAGAGGCAATTGTTGAAGCTACTTTAAAAGAAGCTGCAATAGATCCAATTTATACGGTTAAATATAGGTCAGATGTTTCGTTTCCATTAAAAATGTACGATGATTATATATATCCAGCTGGTGAATATGAAGCAGTTTTAATAACAATAGGTGATGGAGAGGGTGCTAATTGGTGGTGTGTTCTGTTTCCACCCTTATGCTTTTTAGACTTCTCCAACGGTACAACAGTTGCTGACGTCGAAGATGATGACGAGGTAATGGAAGAAGACATAGAGAAATCAACAGAACAAAAAAACGATGACGAAGCACTCGAACAAGCGGAAGAACAGGAAGAAGTTGAAGTAAGATTTTTTCTGTTTGATTGGCTTGGGTTATCATAATTTAGATGTGATGGACATAGGCTGATAGAAGAAAACGATAATCGAGGTGGAATAGATGAAGTTTATTCAAGCGTCAAAAGTTACGGAACAACGCCTAGATGAATTTATACAACATAATAAACATATAGACCTTAAAGCCCTATTAGCTACGGGATATGTTGTAGAGCATCATGATAAAATCATTGGATGTTTTTCTTTAGATGAAATTGGAAATGACGCATATTGGCTGAAACAACTATACGTCATTCGACATGAGGCAGTGAAATTACCAGTCATCGTCGAAACTATTTTAACGATTGCCAAGGACTTGGAAGCCAAAGTAATTTATGCTCATAGTGAACAGCCTGTCACAGATTTATTACTAGAATCATTATCATTTTCCTTACAATCGAAAGAAGACAGTATTGCAGCGCATAGTAGTAATAAAGGTCATTGGTGGACTTATAGTGTTTGCTCATAAAGAATAATCAAAAAAGCTTGTGTGAAAAGTGTACAAGCTTTTTTTTCATGGCCTTTTCGTCTAAAATATAAGATAGAAACGAGGGAAGAACAGATGGATACAAAAATAATCAATGACCATTCAATCGAAGAAGCAATTCAGCTACTCCAAGCCGGACAAGTAGTAGCCTTCCCGACTGAAACGGTGTATGGAATTGGTGCAAATGCGTTAGATGAACATGCAGTGGCAAAGATATTTACAGCGAAAGGTCGACCGAGCGATAATCCACTCAATGTATTAGTACCAAATACAAAAGCTTTATATTATTTAGCTAAAAACGTTCCGACTTATGTAGAAAAGTTAATGGAAGTTTTTTCACCGGGACCTATTACTTATGTGCTACAAAGTGCAGGAAAAGTAGCGGAAAATGTAACAGCCAACTTATCCACTATTGGAGTCAGAATACCTAATCATCCAGTAGCATTAAATATACTTCATCAGACCGGGCTAGCCCTTGCCGCTCCGAGTGCTAATCTGTCAGGAAGGCCAAGTCCTACTGCAGTCGATCATGTAATTCATGATTTAATGGGGAAAGTATCTGCAATTGTAGATGGAGGGTCAACAAATGTTGGTCTTGAATCAACGGTCGTAGATTGTACCGGTGAAGTTCCTACTATATTACGTTCGGGTTTTATTACAGTCGAAGATATAAGACGAGTAGTAGGTGCATGCAATTTAGCACCATCGATACAGATGCCGAGTAATAAATATAAACATTACCAACCGGAAGTGCCGCTTATATTAGCAAGAACAGAAGGTCAATTTCAGGATATCGTTCGAAAGAAGAAAGCGGCAGGTAATCGGATAGGGGTTATTATCAGTCTTTCCTTTGATGATATTAATGTAGAAAAGATATTTTCATTAGGTACAGATGAAGTAGAAACAGCAAGGAATTTATATGATGTGTTACGAGCAATCAAGAAATCGGAGGTAGATGTTGTTATTAGTGCGCCTTTCCCCTCTGATATCGTCATGGATCGTTTAGCGAGTGCTGCAACAAAAATTGTATAAAAAGAACATTACATACAATTACATAAACGTATCTCCCTCTGCATAAAGTGTACAAGCAGGGCGAGGGGGAAGAGCAATGTTAGTAGAGCAAGTGAGCGTAATCATTTCTATCTGTATGATGGCGTTTGCTTTAAGTATGGATGCTTTTTCAGTAAGTTTAAGTATAGGTATGCAAAATATACGACTAAAAAGAATCGCTGTTATTGGCTTCCTAATCGGTGTATTACATGTTGTATTACCATTTGTTGGTATTGTTATTGGGCATTATGTATCTGAAAAGGTGACCTTTATCACGGAATTAACTGGTGGATTTATTTTAATTGTCATCGGAGCGCATATGTTTTTTTCAGCGTTACAGGCAAAATCATATGAAGCTCCTCCACAACAAGGATGGAAACTGCTGATTGTTGCATTCTTTGTCAGTATTGATAGTTTTCCGGCAGGTCTAAGTATTGGGTTTGCTAGTTTCGACACCTTTTTAATTATTACATCGTTTGGCATATGTTCGATGGCGATGTCCTGGCTCGGGATGCTTATCGGTAAAAAGGTTCATGCTAGAACAGGTAAATATAGTGAAATGCTAGGGGGAGTTATTTTACATCTAATTGGATTAATACTTGTTTTCCATTAGAATGATATGAATAGAAGGCTCATCTTTTTCATTCATATATGTTATATTAAAAGAAGATATAAAAAGAGGGATAAAAATGAATGTACTTTTCATCTGTACTGGAAACACATGTAGAAGTCCGATGGCAGAAGCACTCCTAAGGAAAATGCTTCCAACCATAAATGTGAAATCAGCAGGTATATTTGCAAATGATGGTGATACAATCAATCCTAATGCAAAGGTAGTATTGCAAGAGCAAGATATTCATACCGAACATGCTGCATTATCTGTAACGGTAGAATTATTAAATTGGGCTGATGTTGTTTTGACAATGACAGAGAGTCATAAAATGCTCTTATCTGCTCAGTTTCCGGATAAGCAACATCGGTATTTCACGTTTATTGAGTTTACAAATCAAGACGAAGACTCTACTCAGGATCGTTCGTTAGATGTGGATGATCCATTTGGTCAGCATCTAGACGTTTATCGTAATACTTTAGTGCAATTAGAAGATTCTATGCTATTATTAGTCAAAAAATTACAGCAATGATTTTAACGAATACGTGACGAGAAGTGAAGAAGACTGTAACACACAATCAACGACCTTGATGAAGGAGAGATTATCGTGAAAGTAATTATAACTGGAGATCATGCAGGTATGGTGTTAAGGAATGCAGCGAAGGAAGTGCTAGATGCGTTAGGGTTCAAATATGAAGATGTGGGAGCAGATTGCTCATCTTCTGTAGATTATCCTGATTATGCCTTGCCGGCAGCAGAGCGCGTAGCAAATGGAGAATTTGATCGGGGTATTTTTGTTTGTGGGACAGGAATAGGTATTTCGATTTCTGCAAACAAAGTAAAAGGTATTCGTTGCGCATTAACACATGATGTATTCTC
>JAPFCO010000388.1 GCA_026169505.1 Pseudogracilibacillus sp. | reverse complement strand
TTTTAAAATATGTGACCGCATTACCGTCTTACGTGATGGACAATATATTGGCACAGAAAACATTAAAGAAACTTCTTTTGATGAGATTGTCCGCATGATGGTTGGTCGTGAATTAGGGGAGCGATTCCCAACACGTAATGCAGCAATTGGTGATATCGTATTTGAAGTGAAAAACTTAAAATTAGATGGCATTTTCAATGATGTTAATTTTCATGTAAAAGCAGGAGAGATTCTTGGTATTGCAGGCTTGATGGGAGCGGGAAGGACAGAAATATTAGAAACGATCTTCGGCTATCGCAAGAAAAATAAAGGGACAATCGAACTGAATGGACAACCCTTAAATATCTCGCATCCACTAGATGCCGTTAAGAATGGTATCGCCTTCATATCGGAGGATCGAAAAGATAAAGGATTAGTTATAGATGCATCCATTCGTGAAAATGTTGCGTTAACGAATTTAAAGTCGATCTCGACATCGGGAATTGTCTCCCGTTCGAAGGAACGTCAACTAGTTGATGGCTTAGTAAAAAGATTACATGTCCGAATGGCGCATCGAAATCAAGAGGTTAAACGATTGAGCGGTGGGAATCAACAAAAGGTTGTCATTGCAAAGTGGATTGGCATTGAGCCACAAGTATTATTGTTAGATGAGCCAACCCGTGGTGTGGACATCGGTGCAAAAAAGGAAATTTATTCGATTATGAATGAATTAAGTGAAAGAGGCGTAGCAATTGTCATGATTTCTTCAGAATTACCTGAAGTACTAGGGGTTAGTGATCGTATTATGGTCGTTCATGAAGGGGCAATCACACGTAAATTACTACGCGAGGAAGCAGATCAAGAAAAAATTATGTTAGCAGCGACAGGGAGGTATCATGATGAAGAACAAGCTGAGTCATAATCTAGCCAAACTAGGACCACTGATCGGACTTGTGTTTATTATCATTGTTCTATCATTTTTAAGTGACAGTTTTTTTACCGTTGATAATATTTTAAATTTATTAAGACAAATATCTATTAACGCATTAATCGCATTTGGAATGACATTCGTTATTTTAACAGCTGGAATTGATTTATCTGTCGGATCATTATTAGCATTGGGTAGTGCACTTACAGCAGGAATGTTATCGAGTGGAATGGATCCAATGTTAGCGGTCTTCCTAGGGTTAATTATTGGATTATTATTAGGTGCTTTTAATGGGCTTATTATTACAAAAGGGAAAGTAGCACCATTTATTGCAACATTGGCTACGATGACGATCTATCGTGGTGCGACCTTAGTTTACACAGATGGAAAACCAGTGACTGGATTGTCTGATAGTGCACTGTTTGAGATGATGGGGAAAGGGTACTTTTTCTGGATTCCAGTTCCGGTTATTATCATGATTATTGTCTTTTTTATTCTATATTTTGTATTAAATAATACGGTATTTGGACGTCGCGTTTATGCAGTAGGTGGAAATGAGGAAGCGGCGACATTATCAGGTGTAAAAACAGATCGTACAAAAATAATGGTATATGCAATTACAGGGATGCTTGCAGTATTAGCGGGAATCATTTTAACAAGTCGCCTGAATTCAGCACAACCAACAGCAGGTACGATGTATGAATTAGATGCGATTGCTGCCGTTGTTATCGGTGGTACAAGCTTAATGGGTGGTCGAGGCAGAATTACAGGTACATTAATAGGGGCCTTAATTATAGGGGTCATTAGTAATGGACTGAACTTATTGAATGTCTCCTCTTTTTATCAACAAATTGTTAAAGGGGCAGTTATTTTATTTGCAGTCATGCTCGATCGCAGGAAAGACTAACTAATCGTTTAATCAGGTATTTACAAAAATATCTATTAAAAAAATTTCTTTAGGAGGAAATAAAATGAAAAAAGGCTTACTAGGTTTTTTAGCTTTCGTATTAATCGTTGTTCTTGCTGCTTGTTCTACGGATAAACCAGGTTCAGATTCAGAGAAAGATGATGCAGGAGATGCTACAGAAGGCGAAACAGGAGACATGAAAGTTGGCTTTTCCATTTCGACGTTGAATAACCCGTTCTTTGTAGACTTACGTGATGGCGCAGAAGAATCAGCAGAAGCAGCAGGAATTGATATCGTTGTAGCAGATGCTCAGGACGATTCATCCAAACAAATAAATGATATTGAAGATTTATTGCAACAAGGTATTGATTTATTATTAGTGAACCCAACAGATGATGAAGCAGTAATTGCTGGTATTGAAGCGGCAAATGATGCAGATATCCCGGTCATTACAGTTGACCGTAGTGCGGCAGATGGAGAAGTAGTGACACATATTGCTTCTGATAACGTTGCAGGTGGAGAAATGGCAGGGGAATACATCGCTGAATTATTAGGTGATGATGACGCAACAATGATTGAACTAGAAGGGATTCCAGGGGTTGCTGCAACGACAGAACGTGGCGAAGGATTCCACAATGTTGTAGATGAGCTTGATTCCATTGAAATCGTCGCAAGTCAAACAGCAAACTTTGACCGTACAGAAGGATTATCTGTTATGGAGAACTTATTACAAGGAAATAATGATATTGGAGCAGTATTTGCTCATAATGATGAAATGGCTTTAGGAGCTGTTGAAGCATTAGAATCGAAAGGAATATTAGAAGATGTCATTGTCGTAGGCTTTGACGCGACAGATGATGCGCGTGACGCAGTAGAAGACGGCCGCATGGAAGCAACAATTGCGCAACAGCCACATTTAATTAGTGAAGCAGCAATTGAAGCAGCAATCGATGTCATTAACGGCGAAGATGTAGAAGACTTCATCCCAGTTGATTTAGAATTAATTAAATAACTTTGTTAGATGATCTCTTTACGTGTAGACGGGAATTCACCCACTATAAGTAAAGAGATTTTTTAATTCAAGCATATGGAGACAAAAAATGGTTAAGCTAACAGGGAAGAAAAAAGCTAAAGGAGGGATATGTCATGTGGAAAAAGATCTCCGTTGCACTGTTTGCTGTACTGTTTATAACTGCTTGCGGTACACCGAATGATGAACCAAATCCAGAAGTGCCTAATGATACGGATATACCGGAGAATGATGAGATTGCACCAGATAACGATGAAAACAATCCGGAACCGAGAATGAATGATGACGATGGCATGGACGATATGGAAGATTTCGACATAGAAGACGAAAGAATGGAACGCGAAGACAATAATCTTGATGAAAACGATAAGGAACAAAATCGTGACACAGAATAAGATGTGAATCAATATAACGACTAGAGAATGTCTTCAAACGGAAGGCATTCTTTTTTAATGGAAGTTAACCTTTCATCATACGAATTTATCTTCGCTTCTTGATCTATTGTACGTGTAGTAGAGTATCGAGTTCGAGTAAATAGGAAGGTCCTGGAGCAAAAACTGAAGGGGTTCGAGCAAACTCAAATGAATCCCTACATAACATATAAATTTCACTAAAGGATATGGCGACTATAGCTAGATGCATGTAGGTAAATTACTTGAAAACTTGCTTTTTGGGTGTATCATGGAAAAGTAGAAGGTTCTATACTTGATCCGAGGGGGCATTGCATGCGTCATATCATTTTTGTTATTTCTTTTGGATTTATTTTTTTACTAGTAGCTTGTAGTGATACAGATGAGCAAGAAGGACAAACAGAAGCAATTCCTACACCTGTTGAAGTAAGTGA
Source organism: Pseudogracilibacillus sp. (assembly GCA_026169505.1). GTDB lineage: Bacteria > Bacillota > Bacilli > Bacillales > Amphibacillaceae > Pseudogracilibacillus. The sequence continues at coordinate 12,314 of JAPFCO010000388.1, read as the reverse complement.
TATTGAGACAGGTGATTTTGTCGTGGGAAAAACCGTGTACGGCCAAACAGCACCAAATAAACAGCTCCCGGTTATCTTAGAGCAACCTGGAGAATTCACAACATTGAACGTAAAGAATAGCGACCAGGTAAATGAGGGTGACCATCTAGCAACGGTGAAAACGCCGATGGGGGAGCAGTCTATTTACGCAACCACAGATGGAGATATTGCGCAATTGACTACGAAAGAAGGCGGCTTTCAGTCAAATGAAGACCCGCTGTTGATCGTAGTAGATGTTGATCCGATGCTCGTTCATTATGCAGTGACAGCTAAGGTGCGTGAATTATTTACAGAAGATGAAGAGATGGAGATGGACATAGAAGAAATAACTTATAAGGCAACAGTAACATCGATTGATTCCATGCCAAATGAGGCTGGTCAATATGCAGTTGAATTACAAATAACAAATGAGGATCAAGATATATTGCCAGGTATGCCGGCGAAATTGACGATAGAAGATCAACGTGTGAAAGATACGATCATCTTGCCAACAGAAGCTGTGTTAACAGAAGAGGATGAACAATTTGTATTTGTCCTCCGCGATGATCATGTAGAAAAGGTCATCATTGACGTGCAAGAAACTCAGTCAGATCAAACGGCAGTAAAAGCGGAATTAGCTGAAGATGATCAAGTAGTGGTCAATGGACATGTCACATTAGCCGATCAAGATAAAGTTACTGTGAAAAAGGCAGGGAAAGAATCGTGAAATTAATATCTTTATCTGTCAAAAGACCTGTCGGAGTCATTATGATTGTTTTAGCGATTATAGCGCTAGGAATTGTTTCGGTTCGTAATCTACCTGTCGACTTATTTCCAAAAATTGATTTACCAGTTGCAGTCGTAGCTACTACATATGATGACGCAGCACCAGAAGAAGTCGAAAACTTAATTTCCAAACCATTGGAGTCTGCGATTAGTTCGGTAGAAGGTATCGAAGAAGTTCAGACACAGTCGGAAGCAGATGCGTCCGTTGTTGTCATGATGTTTAAAAATGGTACAGATTTGGATCAAGCATTACTTGATGTAAGAGAACGGGTCGATCAAGTAAAAGGACATTTACCGGAACGTGCTGGAGATCCAAGTATTATGCGCTTCAGCCCTGACCAACTTCCAGTAATGTGGATAAGTTTAACTGGCAATGATATGGATGTACTGACAGATCTTGCTGATGATCAAGTTTTACCGTTTTTTGAACGTCAAGAAGGAGTTGCCTCTGTATCGGTCGAAGGAGAGAAAACTCGCGAAATTCAGCTCATGTTAGATGAAGCAGCGATGATACAATATGGCGTGAATGCTCAGGAAGTAATGCAAGCCATTAGTGATGCGAATCAAGCAAGTTCTGTCGGAACGATTGAAAAAGGTACACAAGACCTACAAGTCCGGATGACAGGAGAATTTACGTCCATCGATGATATGAGACAAACCGTCATCACATCCGAATCAGGTGCAACTATTTCTGTACAAGATGTAGCAGAAGTAGAAGATACCTTTAAAAAAGCAAGTGCTGTTACTCTCGTCAATGGGGAACCATCGCTCGTTCTATCGATTATGAAAAAGACGGATGCCAATACAGTTGATGTTGCTAATAATATGAAAGAAAACATGAAAGACATTGAAGCGGATCTACCAGAAGGTGTCGGCGTCAATACGATTATCGATACGTCCGAATTTATTCAGTTAGCAGTCGATTCGGTCATCCAAAATATTTTAATAGGTGGAGCGATTTCGATGCTCGTTTTACTTTTTTTCTTAAAGAGTGTGCGCGCAACCATCGTCATCGGATTATCCATACCCATTGCAGTCATTTCGACATTCGCATTAATGTATTTTACTGGCGAATCGTTAAACGTCTTAACCCTCGGAGGTTTAGCATTAGGTATTGGTATGATGGTGGACAGTTCCATCGTTATTTTAGAAAATATATATTCGTATCGACAGCGTGGTTACAGCTTATTTGATTCTGCTACAAAAGGAGCGGCCGAGCTGACCCCAGCAGTGATTGCATCAACAACAACTACATTAGTCGTATTTTTACCAATTGTTTATGTCGACGGGATTGCTTCAGACATTTTCACCCCGCTCGCTTTAACGGTATCATTCTCGTTACTTGCCTCGTTAGTCGTTGCGGTGACATTAGTACCGATGCTATCGTCCAAATTATTATCTAAGGCAATGGAAGATGGACGTCGCTACTGGTTTGATGCATTATTAGAAAAAATAAATAATGGCTATGCTCGTGCAATCAAAGCAGTTTTACAATTTCGTAAAACGACTGTTTATGTCACTATATTATTATTAGCTGGGAGTGTTGCTGCGGTTCCGTTCATTGGCGCAGAATTTATTCCAGCAGGAGACCAAGGACAAGTGACCGTCCAAGTAGAAACTGCACCAGGGACGAGTTTAAAGCATACTGAAAAAGTTGTTGACGAAGTCCAAGAAAAGATCGATATGTACGATGAATTGATTGATGTTAGTTATGTCTCCATTGGAGGTGGCGGTATTGCTGGAACGACGGCAAGCAATAATGAAGCAAGTTTTACCATACAATTAGTCGCTTCCTCTGATCGCGACATGACAACTGCGGAACTTGTTCAACAATTGGACGAAGAAGTTGCCTCGATCGCAGGCGCAGAAATAACGATTAGTGAAATGGAAGCTGGAATCGGTATGGGCGATCCCATTCAAATTGATTTAAATGGAAAAGAACATGATGTATTACGAGACCTTGGCGATCAAGTAGTGGAAGAAATAAAAGATATCAAAGGGGTTTATAATCCAGAATCAGGGTCGACGTTAGGGGTCCCACAATTAAAAGTAGAAATGGATCAAGATAAAGCGGCTTATTACGGTCTTTCCACTGAGATGATTCAATCGCAAATTGAAATGAACTTTATTGGGCAAGTTGTCACCATTTTTCGAGAAGAAGGTCGGGAAATTGATGTCACCTTAATGTACCCAGAAGAAGCACACCATCAAATTGCAGATTTAGAAGATATGAAAGTTCATACGAATGAAGGTGCGAGCATTCCGCTTTCAGAAGTTGCCGAGTTTGTTGAAGCACAAGGCCCTGTCACATTAGTCCGCCAAAATCAACATGCACAAATGAGTGTAACAACAGAAGTGTCTGATCGTGATTTAAACAGCGTTGTCAGTGATATTGAAAAACAACTAGAAACATTGAATTTACCAGAGGGATACAGCTATTCGATTAGCGGACAAGCAGAAGATATGCAAGAATCATTCGCCGATTTAACATTAGCATTAATTTTCTCCATCTTTCTCGTATATGCTGTCATGGCCATCCAATTTGAAAACTTCTTATTCCCATTTATCATTATGTTTTCAATGCCAACAGCAGTCATTGGAGTTGTTTTAGGTTTCTTAGTTAGTGGATTAGCCTTTAGTATTCCAGCATTCATCGGAGTGATTATGCTCGCCGGTATTGTCGTCAATAACTCTATCGTGCTCGTCGATTATATTAATATACTGCGCCGGCGCGGGATGGAACGGCATGAAGCGATTGTCCAAGCAGGAAAAAGTCGCCTCCGACCAATTTTAATGACGACTTTAACAACAGTACTTGCAATGATTCCATTAGGTTTAGCTCTAGGCGAAGGCGCCGAAATGCAACAACCACTCGCAATTACAATTATCTTCGGCTTGACTGTTTCAAGTATCTTTACATTACTAATTATCCCAGTCGTCTACACATATTTTGACGATTTAACGAAAAAAATATTACGAAGAGAGAGGAATATTTAACCAAAAAGGTCACGTGCATTCTGTTTAAGATGCGCACGACCTTTTTGATTTTATGGTCTTATCACGTTTGCAATTCGTTGCATCGCGCAAGGTAGGCGCTCCATCGCACAAGATAGGTGCTCTATCGCACGACTATGGTTTTCATCGCACAAGATAGGTGCTCTATCGCACGACCACGGTTTCCACCGCACAAGATCGTCATTCTTTCGCACGTGCATTATTTCTTTCCCTATTGCCCGCTTTAATATATTTATCATAAAAATTGACTGATTTAGTTTAATTTTCTGAATGTTCATGGTATATTTAAACTATTAATTAAAAGGAGCTGATTTATGATTATTAGAATTCGTGAAAAACCACGCACCTTACAAAAAATGGATGCGCTTATCCCTCGGCTTTCAAAAGGGCATCCGCAACTTCCACTTTTAAGACAAAATGCAGCTAAATTACAAAAAGGATACAATGGTGAACGGCGACTTGACTATTACTTGCAAGGTTTACCGTCAACCTTTAATATATTTAGTGATGTATGCCTCGATGTTTTCGGTAAGCAGATTCAAATCGATTCCCTGGTCGTAACTCCTCATTCCATATTTATTCTTGAAGTAAAGAACTACGAAGGAACTCTCACTTTTGATACAAACCACCGTCAATTAATTCAAACAAATAAAGAGATGGAAACAGCTTATTCTTATCCACTAAACCAAACTGATAATCTCCACTTTTTATTCATGCAATGGCTTGATTTGCATGGTCTTTCAGGTATTCCTATACACTCTCTGATATGTATTGCAAAAGCGAGTACGATTATTCAAGTACAAGGAAATGTAGAGCATATTGCGAAGTTTGTTGTTAATGTTGATGAAGTGCCCATTCGTCTCATGGAAATGGAAGAGAAATATAAACATATACGGAAGGAAAATAATCAACTAAAAAATAAAATTACGAGTAAAATAATGGAGCAAGTGAAGGATTTTAAGATTGATATATTTAAAAAATATGGAATCCTTAAAAGCGACATATTATTTGGGACACGCTGTCTGAAATGTTATGCCCTTGGATTAGAATATTATCGTGGTATCTGGCATTGTCCAAATTGTGATGTGACAAGTAAAACAGCCCACTTAACTACAATTAATGACTACTTCTTACTACAAAAATCCCATCTTCAAATGAAAGACGCTATGGAATTTTTCGGCATATCAAATCGATTCATTGTTCATCGCATACTAAAAAAATCTAATTTAAAATATCAAAACAAAGGCAGGTTTTGGTTACAAAAAAACAAATGAATGCCTCCTCTCTGGCTTATGAAACTAGAGAGGTATTTTTTGGTGGGAAATAATTTGACGATTCATCGATATCAGATTCCATCGCACAAGATTAGTGCTCTAACGCACGAGCACGGTTTCCATCGCACAAGATTAGTGCTCTAACGCACGACCAGGATTTCCATCGCACAAGATTAGTGCTCTAACGCACGACCACGGTTTCCATCGCACAAGATTAGTGCTCTAACGCACGACCACGATTTCCATCGCACAAGATTAGTGCTCTAACGCACGACCACGATTTCCATCGCACAAGATAGGTGTATCTATCGCACGACCGCGGTTTAAATCGCGCAAGATAGGTGATAAGGAACCTACATGGTAGCTACATTTAAAAAAATGTGCTTATTATTTGGCTATAGAATCAATCCAAGCGCGAATTTTGTCTAATCATGGCGCGGATTCCCTTCTAATAGTTGCATGTTCCGTTAGAGATTCGCTATAATCTAGAAGAGCACAGGTAAAAATGCGTGAGCTTTAATGAGGGATAATACTATGATCAATTACGTTGATTTAATGATTGCGTCATTTATCGCACTCATTTCAACTTTTCTATTAACATTTGTCATTCGAAAACTAGCATTTACATTTAATTTTGTGGACAAACCAAACCACCGGAAAATTCATAAAGAACCAGTCCCACGAATTGGTGGATTAGGAATATTCATCGGAGCAGCAATCGGACTACTCTATTTACTACCAGAACATATTCACTTAACTGGAATAGGCTTAGGAGCACTAGTGATTGTCCTTACTGGTATGTTAGATGATCGCTTTGATATTCGACCAATCATCAAATTAACCGGGCAACTGATTGCAGCATCATTTCTAATATCATCTGGATTAATCATTGAACGAGTAACATTACCATTATTCGGAATGATCGATCTAGGTGCATTTAGTGTGTTAATTACGATTCTGTGGGTAGTCGGAATAACGAACGCGATCAATTTAATAGATGGGTTAGATGGACTAGCTACAGGGGTTTCGACCATTGCTTTATTAAGCATGTTTGTTATGGCATTAATCGATTTACAAATCTTTGCAGCATACTTATGCATCGTACTTATCGGGGCGAATTTAGGATTCTTATATCATAATTTCTTTCCCGCCAAAATTTATATGGGAGATACAGGGTCAAACTTTTTAGGGTATATGATTGCGGTCATATCTATGCTCGGGTTATTTAAAAATATCGCCCTCTTTAGTTTCGTTATTCCTGTCATCGTCTTGGCGATTCCAATATTTGATACATTGTTTGCAATTGTTAGACGAGCCTCTAATAAACAAAAGATTACGATGGCCGACAACAAACATATTCACTATCAATTATTAAGTGCTGGATTCTCCCATCGATTAACCGTTATTATCATCTACGGGTTTAGCTCGATATTCGGTATTCTAGCAATCGTATTTTCAGAAGCCTCCTTTCTAGTCTCGGCAATCGTAACAGTATTTGCGATCTTTTTAATACATATTTTAGCAGAACTTGCGGGAGTTGTGTTAGGAGGAAAACGTCCGGTGGTGGATAGTGTCTTGAGGATTTTGCATATTAAAAATCGTAAAAAAGAAAAAAGTAAGATGGAAGAATAAAAAATCCGTGATATGCTCATCACGGATTTTTCTATTTTCATTTATAAACTCCAGTATAAAATACCAGCTTCTTCGCTTTCTTTACGATCATAAATACCTTTAATATCGATTAAAACACGGTTGTCGTTACGATATAATGGTATTAGCTTTTCTAAAGTATACTTTTCTTTGTATGCATCATGTGGAACTGCAAAAATAATGCAGTCTAAATCATTTAAATCTGCTTCATCAGCCAGCTTAATACCGAACTCTCGTTGTACATCTTCTGGATCTGCTTCTGGATCATGGGCGATTAATTCCACGCCATAATCATCAAGTTCCTCGATGATGTCGATTACTTTTGTATTTCGAACGTCCCCAACATTTTCTTTGAACGTTAAGCCGAAAATACCTATTCTAGCTTCATGTACGTTGATCTTAGCGTGAACCAATGATTTGATGACATTATCTGCCACATGTTTCCCCATATTATCATTGATTTTTCTGCCTGCTAAAATAATTTGTGAATGATAACCTAGCTGCTCTGCTTTATACGTGAAATAATAAGGATCCACACCAATACAATGTCCGCCAACGAGACCAGGGGTGAAGTTTAAGAAATTCCACTTTGTTGAAGCTGCATCAAGTACTGCTTGTGTGTTTATGTCCATTTTATTAAATACCATGGACAATTCATTCATGAATGCAATGTTAATATCACGTTGTGAGTTTTCGATTACTTTTGCGGCTTCAGCCACTTTAATCGATTCTGCTTCATAGACACCAGCCTCAATTACATGTCCATAAACCGCTGCAATATCACGTAAAGCATCATCATCTGAACCAGAAACGATTTTTGTAATTTTTGTTAATGTATTTACTTTATCACCTGGGTTAATACGTTCCGGCGAATAACCAACTTTAAAATCTTCACCAAAAGTTAATCCAGATGCTTCTTCTAAAATCGGAATACATATTTCTTCCGTTGTTCCCGGATAGACTGTTGATTCATAGACGACGATGGCACCTTTTGATAAATTACGACCAATCGATTCGCTCGCACCAATAATTGGAGCTAAGTTTGGTGTTTTATCCGAATTAATGGGAGTTGGAACGGCAACAATATGGAAGGAACACTCCTGGAGATCTTTTTCATTACTTGTAAAATGTAATGTTGATTCCTGTAGTGCTTGATCGCCAACTTCGTCCGTAACGTCATTTCCCGCTATATATTGTGCTAGTTTCGCTTCATTTACATCAAATCCTGTTACCGCATATGTTTTCGCAAGTTCAATAGCTAGTGGTAGACCAACATAACCTAATCCAATAACAGAAATTCGCTGGTCTTTATTTTTTAATGCTTCAAATAAACTCATTATTTTTGCCCTACCTTTAATTAAAGTGTACGAATGTATCGTATATCCAATATAATTATTATACAATGATGTTACCAGATAACATAGTAATTAGGGCATTAATTTGCTTGAGCCCTTATTTTTGATAAAATGATAGGACTTCACAATGTTGTGAACGCTCTTTATAAAGGAGATTTTAAAAATGACTCGAATCACAAAAGCAATTATTCCAGCGGCAGGTTTAGGGACGAGATTTTTACCTGCAACGAAAGCACAACCAAAAGAAATGTTACCTATTGTGGATAAACCAACCATTCAATATATTGTGGAAGAAGCGGTTGAATCAGGGATTGAAGATATTATTATTATTTCTGGGCGTGGCAAGCGAGCAATTGAAGATCATTTTGACACGTCATATGAATTAGAAACGAAACTGGAACAAAGGGAAAAATACGAATTACTAGAGCAAGTCCAATCCATTACGAAGTTAGCGAATATCCATTATATTCGCCAAAGTGAACCAAAAGGACTTGGACATGCGATTTATTGTGCGCACAGTTTTATCGGGGACGATCCATTTGCGGTATTATTAGGAGATGATATCGTCGTATCCGAAAAGCCTTGCTTAAAACAATTGATCGACATCTATGAACAGCATGGAACATCTGTTATTGGCACACATCAAGTACCGAAAGAGGATGTATCAAAATACGGCATCATTCAAGCTATTCCAGGTGAAGAAGGAAAAGCAGTGCAAGAAATTGAATCACTAGTCGAAAAGCCGAGTGTCGAAGAAGCACCATCCACATTAGCAATTATGGGACGTTATATTTTAACGCCGGCTATTTTTCCAATCTTAGAAAATTTAGCTGCAGGCAAAGGTGGAGAAATCCAACTAACGGATGGCCTCATTAAATTGAATGAAATCGAAAAAGTACTCGCCTATCATTTCTCAGGTACTAGATACGATATCGGTGATAAACTAGGCTTTGTCCAAGCGACCATTGACTTCGCGTTATTACGGGATGATTTACATGATGATATAAGAGCTTATATGGTTCAAAAATTAGCTAAAGACACTAAATAACAAAAGGCAATCGAATATTCGGTTGCCTTTTTGCTTGATATAAAAATTAGGTGAGCGATTAGAGGATAGGTGCGATGAGAATTCCACTCATGTGCGATAGAACTTGATCCCGAGCGCTCGGATGCATGATCACACCCGAAAAATAGGATACCACGATACTAGCAGAGAGTATTTTACAGTAAATCCCAAATCGCACACAGATAATTTCATTATTGTTATCGCTATGATATAATTTCATGTGGATAATCGTGTCTATTTTTGCTATTAATGAGGGAAGTATTGGAGAGAAGGCTAGATGTGGAAAAGAAAAAAATAATGTTTTTTATATACCGACTTAGCTACGGCGGTGCTGCTAGGACAATGATGAATATTGTAAATCATATTGATCGGAATAAGTTCGAGCCAATTTTAGTAACATTAGATTTCACCTTCGAATATGAACAATATGTGAAGGAAGATGTTAACTTGATTAAATTAGATACAAAAAGACTTCGTTCCGCGATTATTCCGTTAGCTAAATTGATTCGGAAAGAACAACCACATATATTATTTAGCACCATTCCTAATTATAATACAATTGCGATCTTAGCCAAGCTCTTATCCCGTACGAAAACTAAAGTCATTGTACGTGAAGCGGCCTATTTAGGTGGGACATGTAAAGAAAATGTACAACTTCGAGGCTATGGATTATTATATGCTTTTGCAAAAAAAGTAATTGCATTATCTGTAGGGGTGAAAGAGAACCTCGTGGCCCGATATGGCGTGAAAAATAACAAAGTACAAGTCATATACAATCCAGTAGACTTAGATTATATTGAACAAGCGATGCTAGAACCAATTGCAGAAAAACATCAATCACTTTTCTCATCGGACCGAAAAGTGATTGTGACAGCAGGTAGATTAGTAAAAGAAAAAGACCATGCTACATTGCTTCGAGCCTTCCACCAAGTAGTTCAACAAGTTCCTAGTGAACTGATCATACTCGGAGAAGGGGAATTAGAAGCTTCATTGAAAACATTAGCAACAGAACTCAACATAGATGAACATGTACATTTTGTAGGCTTTCAACAAAATCCATATAACTTTTTCCATCAGTCAGACGTCTTCACATTAACTTCTATAACAGAAGGGTTTGGACATGTCTTAGTAGAAGCAATGGCGACACAGACACCAGTCGTGTCAACGCGTTGCTCACCAGGTGGAGAAGAAGTACTGCAAAATGGGGCATATGGAAAGCTCTGTGAAGTCGGTAACGCAACAGAGGTTGCAGAGCAACTAACCGAAGTATTACAATATAATGAAACAGAACGAACAAAAATGATTACCAAAGGACAAGAACGCGCAACAACATTCTCCATCGAACAAATCGTCACACAATACGAACAGACATTTTTGGAGATACTAGAGTAGCATGTAATGATGATACATCTTGTTATTTAAAGAATATACAATAGAATCAATGTCATAATTACAAAAAAACAGCTACGTCTCTACAATATGTAGTTAAGAACGCTTCAACGAAACTACATATTGTAGAGATGTGGCGATAAATCCGTATTATGAAATTGATTAACTGAGTTAATTTCAACATGCGGGTTAGCTCGCAACAACTCACACAACGTGACAACTAGTAAAAGGAATTAGAAAGTAGGCGAATGAATGGGGAAACAACCACATGTTGTCCACATGACAACTGTACACAACCCTTATGATCCGCGCATCTATTATAAGCAATGCCTATCTTTACATAAAGCAAATTACAATGTGACACTGATCTCACAAAGCGTAGATGATCAAGGGAAATTGGACATGCCAATCGAGCACATTCCACTAAAAACATACACGTCTAGACTAAAACGGATGATATTTGGCACATGGGACACATATAAAAAGGCAAAAAAGGAAAAAGCCAACATCTATGTTTTTCACGATCCAGAACTATTATTTGTCGCAGCTTTATTAAAGAAGAAAGATAATGTCGTGATCTATGACATTCATGAAGATTATATTACGAGTATTTTACAAAAAGACTATTTAAACAAACCAATCAAAAAAGTTATTTCAAAAATATATACAATGATGGAAAAAAATTTAACCCGAAAAATGGCGATAAGTTTAGCAGAAAAGTATTATCAAGACATTTACCATCAAGGTGTACCTATTTTAAATTATCCATTATTAAATGACGCAATGACGTCATTAGATCGCAAGAAACAAGACCCGGAAAGTAAATTATTATATACTGGTAATGTGACAGTTGAACGAGGGGCGCGTATTCATGCGACATTGCCGACATTGGATCCGGATTTATCCGTCCAATTTATCGGCAAGTGCTCTAAAAACTTAGCAGATGACATGAAACAAATAGCAGGAGAACAAGCCGCTAATTTGCATATTGAAGGAATCGATACATTTATTGTGAAAGAAAGAATCGAAGAGATGTACCTTGAGCGACGCTGGTTAGCTGGAATTGCGCTCTTTCCACCAACAGAACATTATATGAAAAAGGAACTAACCAAATTCTTTGAATATATGAATGCGGGATTGCCAATTATATGTTCTAATTTTCCAGTCTGGAAACAATTTATTGATACGTATGAATGTGGTATTGCAGTCGATCCTTATAATGAAACAGAAATAAAAGCAGCGATTGACACATTACGAAACAATCCAGACTTAGCCTATCAAATGGGTGAAAATGGGCGTCGCGCTGTTGTGGAAGAGTTGAATTGGGAAGTGGAAGAGCATAAACTATTACGTTGGTACGATGAATTAATAAAAGGAACGTGCTAAAAGATGACTGAAATACAAGCCCTTGTTTCTGTAATTACGCCAGCTTATAATGCGGAACGTTTTATTGCTGAAGCAATCGAATCGGTACAAAAGCAAACGTATGAACATTGGGAAATGATTATTGTTGATGATCAATCAAAGGATCAAACGGTACAAATCGTAAAACAATACGAAGAGTTTGATGATCGAATCAAACTCATTCAACTAGAAGAAAATAGTGGTTCAGCAGTTGCAAGAAATACTGCCATGGATCATGCGAAAGGTCGTTATCTTGCTTTTTTAGATAGTGATGACAGATGGTTACGTGAAAAACTGGAGAAACAATTAGCATTTATGCAACAAAATGATTTGGCATTTACGTTTACAAAATATGGC
>JAPFCO010000081.1 GCA_026169505.1 Pseudogracilibacillus sp. | reverse complement strand
AATTCCTCTCGATTTAACCCTAACAAATGATAACGGTCAGCCGATTGAAAAATACGGATTAACGGTTTCATATGAAAACTATCTGCAACAATTGCGAGCTCTTCAACTGGACGTTGTAAACGATAAACAATACATTGATCTACTGAGGCAAAAATAGCTAAACCTTCTCTTGCATGACGCCAAAAATCAACATCCTCGCCTAGTTCATAAAATGGCTTCATTCGTTGTTCAATTTCCTTTTTATCATACTTTTTCTGTAGAGACTGTTCGATTTTTTGTATTAAATTTTTAAAACGAATCAAATCTTGTTGATTTTCTGGCATGTGCCGATGTGTCGGTTGGTACATAGATATACAGGTACTTTCATCAGATAATAATAAATCGTGTGGGAATACATTTACAATCTCATAACTCATCTTAATCCCTCCAGTAAAATAGAAAAGCAATAGTAGGTACGGTACATTTTGACAGTTTCCTCATTTATACCTTACTTTACTTATTCCCTAGATGGGGCATTTTAATCATCTAATTGTTATGCTTCTATGACATTTTACGAACTTCATCCGTCTTAACCATCTGTTCAAATCGTCTATTGCTCCAGTCAAACAAAGCTTCCCATAACTTTTAACCTATTATCATTAAACCATAAGCTAATAATGTTCCAATTGAGCCCAATAAAACAGTGAAAAATAAATTATCCAATGTAATTCGGTACGGGTTTTGCGCAGTATTCACCGAGGTGATCGTCACTAATAGGCCATATGTACTTACTGCAAATGTCGAAACAGAGCTAATTATAATAACAATTGCCAAACTGACTGGATCGATAATTTCTAATAATGGCACCATCAGTCCACTCAAGATCCCAATCGAAGCGATCGCATGAATTCCAAATAAACTCATGATCAAAATAAATAATTGAATCATGAACATAAGTAAGAGTGGTGTGTCTGCAAAACGTAAAATAAACTCATAAATATATGTAGATATCGCTGAATGAGTAATCCCATTACTAAATAATGCTAATGAAATAAATAAAACGATAAAATTATGCATGGAACTTACACCGTTCTTCCAAGCATGCCAACCTACTACAGTAAAACGTTTAAGACGTTTTAATATGATCGCCCAAATAAAAGTAAATGGAATAATAACCAAAGTAATTGTCATAATAAAGTCTAATTTTTCAATATTACCCGCCAATATAATGACCATTAAAAATAACGCTAAAGCTAATAATAACCCACTAAGCTTCTTCCCATCCTTTTTAGTAAATGTTTTACTGACTGTTTCTTTGTATTTATACTTTTTAAAGCGAAATTTCCCAATAAGATTATCCAATATAAACATCATAACGACAACTACGAGTAACCACGGTAAAACATCAATATAACGAACTCCTGTTACAAAGATCCCAACAGCAACAACAATTTCTAATGGACTCCATAATAATGCCATCGTATAACTGCGAACAGACGCTAAATTAACAAAACGATTGCGAAGTTGTTTTGATGAGGATTTTAAATTCGTTTTAATAATATCTTGCGAAACAGTAATCGCTGGTAAATTTAAAAAAGTCCCTAATGAAAATGTCGATATCGAACTTCGGTTATATAATGTGCCCATATCTTGTGCATTTACTTTCATTATTTTACTTAATAAATTATCATATCCACCACTACGAACAATACTATTCATCCAAGATAACATCATAAATAGTGTTAATAATCCATAATTATCCGTTAATACAAGTAATAATTCTGCGAACGTAACAGTAGTTGTCATATATAAGATCGATCCAACAACTGTAAATAAAACACCTAATGTTTTGAAAATAGTTGTTGCCATAAAAAAAGCGATGATGAAAAGAAATATCGCACTAATTCCTAATACATAATCAAGCATTGCTGATGTTAGAAAAAAATTACAAATATAAAGCAAAAACATTGTAGCATATAGTATGTATATATGTTGATAAATATTTTTTCTCTTCATAATTTGCCGTTTCCGTGTCCTCTCCTTTTTACAGAAGTAGGTTGGCAATCACCGTAAACAATATTTTATGCACCAGAATCAATTTCATCATTACAAAAACAGCGACAACGCGATAAATTCGGATTATGAAATTGATTAACCAACCTACATCTATTATATTAGTCCCACTTTTTAATGTTTTCTACGATCTTTTGATACCATACCTTCATGATAGACTCTTTTCCATCTGCTTTCTTCTGCTTATTCCACTCATTATAACTCGCAATTGTAATTAACAATAATCCTGCGATTAAAAGGTACACCCACCATGGCAAATTGCCCCAAAATGGCTTTGTCTGCAGTAGGAAATTTAGGAGTAAGACAACAAGCCCTACAAAGAAGAATGATTTCATTCGTACATTCATTCCTGCTAACATCGAAACTAATGCCAATGTTCCTAGAATAAGCGCATCATAAATGGTTCCACTATCCAGCGCATCTTGCATTAGTATAAAGGCAATTACAATTAATGCAGCCCACTGTATATAATTCATCGTTACTTTATGTTGCTTGCCTGTCACTTTCTTTAATAAGCTGACAACTGCAATCCATGGTAACACATATAATTCTGTTTGAATGACATCTGGTATGTGTAAATATGCTAACAACTGATAATAAGGCTTCAAAGCGTATAATGCTGCAATAAACAATACCCATTTCTTTGCACTTGGTGTAATCCGATCCCTTTGCATGATGAGCGCAATAACAATAAGTACATCTGGTAATAATTGATCAATGATATGCTCTCCTGCAACTCCATGCAAGGTAAATAACGTGATAAAGCCAATCACAGAAAACCAATCAAATAAAGGGAACTCTT
>JAPFCO010000443.1 GCA_026169505.1 Pseudogracilibacillus sp. | reverse complement strand
CGATAATGAGCGAACGCCCCTTTTCTTCTTCCAACCGCTGTTCTGCATCCTTCAACTATAACAACTTCTCTCATAACTCCACCTCTTCTTCCATTATCTACCTCGATTATACCGATTGCCTTATTTTTAGCAAGATGACATTTATGTTTCAACAAAAGCCAAAAAGCCCAGATCCCAATGATCTGAGCTAATCACTTCATAAAAAGTAAGATTATTCGACAAATGCTGTTTTGAAATTATCCATTTCTAACAATAAATTATTTGGATCTAATGTATAAAATAGATCCACATCTTTCGCTTCTACTTCAAGAAAGATTGGAATCACTCCATCTATTTCTAGTATTCCCATATACTCCTCGACTAAGTCCACACTAATCGCATCAAAAATATATTCGCCATCTTGATTTCCTAACGTTAAATCAAATACAACACTTCGGATTGGTTTTTCCAAACGATTAATAACTAACACGAGCATCGCATACGTATCTGCTTCATTTTCAACAATGCTATAAGGAAATATACTGAACTCGTTTTGGTCCCCCATTTTTGGATCTGACTCGATTACTTCTGTTAACTCTTGATAAAATGGATTATTATCTAGTGTGACACCTTGATCCTCATCCGCTTTTAATAATTGTAAGGTTAAATCAGCCTTTTCTGTCACTTTGCAACATCCTTTCTATGAAATTATTCATATGGAACTATCTTGATCCGCCTGATTGATGTGTTTCTCCATAAATTCCTCTTCAAGTCTTTTATTTTCGCCTGCTTCTAATATGGCTTTTACTTTTAAGTCTACCCATTGTAACTCATCATCGCCTCTGAAGATATGATAAATTGGTGATACGATTTGCATATCATTCTGTATGATAAAACGAAACAGCTTTTCGTACGATGCTTCCGTCTCCTTTTCGACATCTCCTGTCACTCGCGTCATCAACATTTGATCGATGAAATAATAAGACTGAAAACGCAAATTCGTTTGAGGTGAAACGTCATTCTGTTCAACTGGAATAAACATATCGATAAGCATGACTTCCTCTAAAGGGGGATTATGTAACGCGTAAAATAATGGTCCATTAATGGTTAGTCCAGCAGCAACTAACTTATTATCAAAATCATCGATTACTTTGTTAAAATCACTATAATGAATTTCATATGTATGCCAAACGACATTGCGGTACATGAGTGTTTCATCTTCTATTACCATGAGGAAAGACCACCCTCTTCCACTCTCGCATAAATATCCATGATCATATCATCAAATAAATCGAATGACACATGAAAGAATGTTGGATCAAGCTTCCATTGCTTTTTTTGTGCATATTGCTCTAACAATTCATATGCTTCATCCAACTCCTCTTCTTCTGAACAACGAACATAAATAGCAGGTCCTACTTCCAATGTTTGTATTTGCTTGAATGCAGCGTCTTCCGGTATCTCAACTTCCGTATTTAATCCAACATAGTATGTATATTTCCCAAGTTCTGCATTACCTTCTACTTCTTCTACTTGAAACATTACGGGACTTGTATAATAAATATCTTCATTGACCAAATTCCGTCTCAATGCTAAAACTGGTATATACCAATCTGCATGAGAAATCACTTCCTCGACACATATAACGTTTTGGATAATTAAAGAACCTTCTCGTACAATCACCTTATCCCTCTTTTCTTATTAATTGAATTAATGCATACTTCTATTTTTTTCGGTAGGTGGATTCACCCTGAAAGATGGAAAACGTATAACGCAATAGGCACCTATCACAAACTCAACTATTCCAATTATAAATATAAGGTCTCCATCTAATAGTAAATCATTTCGAATAATATACCCCGTCATTGATGATAACAAAAAGAAGATAGGGATTAATTTGTAGAATACATTACTGCGGTTGTTTTTCTCTTTAGTTTTTTGTTTACTTCCCAGCTGTTCTTCCGCCATCTTTAGAAAATAACGCCTTATTAAATAAACGTGAAGAATAAATCCTAACAGTATAATTAGTAAAATAAATGGCCCGTATACTTCATACTCACCTGCATCTAAAGCAAACATCGATACCATCACAAACGGATCGATTGCCATTTTATATGCATAGATAACGTAACTAACATTTAACAAGATTTGTGACCAATTACTTTTTCCTTTAACAAAAGTAATAAGAATTAATTGGAAAATAAATAACAACGCTTCTAATTTAAAAACTGTCTTCCAAAAGATAGATAGGTTTTTCCAACCAATTAACAAATCATTCACTGCGGCAGTAGAGTAAGCAATTCCAACCATAATCACTGAAAATACCATAAAAGCACATAGCGCAAAACGAATCATATCCGGAGAGATACGTCCATGCTTTAAATCTTCTTTCACATTTTGAAAATCATCTTCGGTTAGTTTTCTTATGTTTTAACCAATCTCTTTTCTCCATACTTACTTCTCTTTAGGTGGATTCACCCGAAAAGATGGGAAACGTATGACACAATACGCACCTATCAGATATTCAATCATTCCAATTAAGATACCTATCATAACAATAGTTGCAATACCTATTATAAATATAAAATCCATATCACCTAGTAAGTCATTACTTATAATATACCCTGTAATCGATGCAAGTAAAAAAAATAAGGGGCTAACATAAAATAGAAATCTGCGACTCTTTTTCTCCTTTCGTGCTTGTTTACTATTCCTTTTTTCTTCCCGCAAGTTCAGGAAGTAGCGTCGAATCATATAGATTTGTAATAGAAAAGCGAATATTATAATTAATAACATCATTGGGCCATACACTTCATATTCACCTGCATCCATCGCAAACATGGATACCATTACAAATGGATCAAGTGTTGTTTTATACACAAAAACAACATAACTAATATTTAATACTATTTGCGACCAATTACTTTTTCCTTTTATAAAAACAATAAGAATTAATTGTACAATAAATAATAATGCTTGTAATTTAAAAAGGGTCTTCCAAAAGACAGTCAGGTTCTCCCAACCGATTAGTGAATCACTAGCAACAGCAGTAAAGTAAGCTATCCCCACCATAAAGCTTGAAAAAAGCATAAAAGCACCTAAACCAAACCGAATCATATCCGGCGAAATACGTCCGTGCTTTAAATCAGCTTTTATATAATGAAAGTCCTCTTGAGTTAACTTGCTCATACATGTTTTCACCCTATTTTTTTACTGATGGTTATCTTCGGTCGGCGGATTCACCCGAAAAGATGGAAAACGAATAACACAATAAGCACCGATTACGAATTCAATCGTTCCAATCATCATCCCTATAAAAACAACTGTACAAGCGCCTAGTATAAATAAATTTTCTGTGTCGCCTAACAATTGATTTCTAATAATAAATCCTGTAATCGATGCTAACAAGAATAATATAGGCCAGATCAAAAAGGAGACAGTACCTTTTCTATTTCTTTTTCCATTATTTTTATCCGCTTGTTCTTCTTTTAATCTTTGAAAATAACGTCGAATGAGATAAATATGAATAATAAAGCCAACGATTATAACAATTAAAACCATAGCTACATATATTTCATAGACTTCATCATTTATCGCAAACATAGATAAAGTAACAAAAGGATCTAATGCCATTTTATAAGCGTAGATAACATAACTAACATTCAACACCATTTGCGACCAATTACTTCTGCCTTTAACAAAAATGATAAGAATTAATTGTAAAATAAACAAGATAGCTTCTATTTTAAATACTGTTTGCCAAAAGTTAGATAAATTTTTCCAACCAATTACCGTATTACTGGCTGTTACAACAGCATAAGCAATTCCTACAAATGCACCTGAGACTAACAAAAAGACACTTAAACCATCGCGAATTGTTCCTGGAGCAATACGCCCATGCTTTAAATCAGCTTTTATATAATGAAAGTCCTCTTGAGTTAACTTGCTCATACATGTTTTCACCCTCGTTTCTTACTGTTGTTTATCCTTCCTTGGATGGATTCACCCTAAAAGACGGGAAACGTATAACGCAATATGCACCGATTACGAATTCAATCGTTCCAATCATCATCCCTATAAAAACAACTGTACAAGCGCCTAGTATAAATAAATTTTCCATGTCACCTAACAATTGATTTCTGATAATGAAGCCTGTTACAGAAGCCAGTAAGAAAATAATTGGCATTACAACAAAAACAACATTACCCTTTTCACTTTTTACTTGGTCATCTTTTTCTACATATTTGTTTTTTAGCTCATGAAAATATCGTCTAATTAAATATAGATGAATGATTAAGCCAACAATAATAATCATTAAAATCATAGGTGCATATATTTCATACGCTCCATCATTTTTAGCGAACATGGAAACCATTATAAATGGATCTAACGCCATTTTATAAGTATAGATAACATAACTAACACTTAATACTATCTGAGACCAATTACTTCTTCCTTTAACAAAGATAATTAGCATTAGCTGAAGAATAAACAACACAGCTTCTGCTTTGAAGATTATTCGCCATAACAAGAACAAGTTCTTCCAACCTATTAAAGTATCACTGGCAACCACATCATAAAAAGATAAACCCACGATGATTAATGAAACAACCATAAACACACCTAAACCCGAACGAATTGTATCCGGGGAAATATGTCCATGCTTTAAATCTTCTTTCACATCTTGAAAATCAGCTTCAGTTAGTTTTTTCATGTTTTAACCAATCTCTTTTCTCCATACTTACTTTTCTATTTAGATGGATTCACCCGAAAAGATGGAAAACGTATGACACAATAAGCACCGATTACGAATTCGATGGTTCCAACCAGAATAAGTATTAAGAGTAACGTACAAATCCCCATCATAGCCAAGATATCCATATCTCCCAACAAACCATTGCTAATCACATATCCAGTAATCGATGTAAGCAGAAAAAACATTGGGATCATATAGACTAAATAGGCACGATCCTTAGTTTCCTCATTCTTTTTTTCGTTTATCTTGCTTGCCTCTAACTTTTTAAAAAAACGTCTAATTAGATATAACTCCAAGATTAATCCTAATATAATAATCATTAGAATTATAGGTGCATAAACTGCATACTCATCACGGTCCATGGCAAAAACTGCTATAGCGACAAATGGGTCTAGTACTAACTTATACGTATAAATAACATAACTAATATTTAATACTATTTGCGACCAATTACTTTTCCCTTTCATAAAGATAATGAGAAAAAGTTGTATAATAAACATGATTGCTTCCAACTTAAAAATCGTTCGCCAAAAAATCGACAGATTATCCCATCCTATAGTTGTATTACTAGCGGCGACACCCATATATGCTACTCCTATAGCTATAGCTGAAAAAACCATAAAAGCACCTAGCCCAAAGCGAATCATATCCGGAGAAATTCGCCCGTGCTTTAAATCAGTCTTTATATAATCAAAGTCCTTCTCAGTTAATAGAGACACTTTAATCACCTGCTTTCTTATTTAAACCAACTAGCCACTTTATTAATCGTCTTGTTCACTCCATCTTTTGTTCTATCAAGAGCGCTCTTTGGTGGTTCTCCCAATTTCCAATTTAGCAATGCGCTCCCCGCCATTCCCACTACGGCACCTGCTACTGTCCCAATCGGCGGCACAATCAATGATCCCACCGCTGCACCGGTTGCTGCAGCCGCAGTATTTGCTCCAACATCTACAACAGATCCAACAATCGCTTTTTGGGGATTGTCTTTATGTTCTGTAAAATTACTTACGATATCTAATCCTACACCTGCTGGACCTGCTAGTTTGCCAAGCTTTCCTAATGTATTTAATCCTTTTGTACTGTTTTTAACTTCTTTTACTGACTCAGTAACAAAGGTTTGTGGCTTTTTCCAATTTGTATTCTTGATTAACTTTGTCGTTGTCTTTATTTTATTACCTAAAAATTCATTACCAAATGTTTTAGCCGCACTCCAAGCTTGTTTTCCGGGACTTAATTTTTTAAGCTCCTTATACTTATCTAATCCATGTATATTATCATACACTTTTTTCATCGCATCCTTTCCTCTTACATCACTGAAAGGTCCACTTTTCAGATGCTTAAGGAAGTTTTTTGGATCTTTTGCAGTTTGCTTTCCTAATCGCAGTAAATCATTCTTCGATACTTTAAATATATTCGTCAATGTAGACATGTTATTATGACGAATTAAGTCGCCCTTGATCATGCTATGCATTCCAGTTCGCAAAAATCTATTTCTTTCCGTTGAACTCATTTTAGATAGAGCATATGCCATTGGCGCTGCTTGTCCGGCCAAATTTCCAAGCTTTGCATATTTAAATGCATTGGTTACATTTTTTCCTTTGTCCGTCACATGCTCAACTGCTGTTTTATCCCGATTTTCATCTACCCATTTATCTAATTTAGCTTTCGCCTTTTTAGGATCTCCTCTATAAAAGGTCGTAAATCTATCTTCGCCCTTTTCGGCCTTGGCATGGCTCATCAAGGTTCGGATATATTCCAACATTTCTTTGATATCATCTGCCTTTTTTTGGCTGGCAAAGTTCCCCATGTTTTCTACGACTTTTTCCATCTTTTTGACGGATTCTCTTTTACGGTAATTCAGATAAGTAATAGAAGGATTTACGACAGTAATAAGGTCTGATACATCATCTATTGTACTATTTATCTTTTCAGAGAGTGATTCATATTCTTCATGTAGCGAATCCAATGCCTCTTTTTCATTTTCAATATAACTCTGTTTGATACGAGCCTGGTCACTACTGTCAACAGAACTGGAAAAGTCCTCCAGGCCATTATCTAAATTACTGTCAATCTCAATAAATAATAACTGAATTGCATCGATAATAGATTGATGAAACTCAGAAAAGTAATATTTTGCTACCTCTGCTGCTTGCCCTTTAAATGTTTCCATATCATTTAATTGCTTCATAGGTTCCATAGCAGTTGTAAAATCCGTTTGAATCGCTTCTTTCGCATTGGCTGTTTTATCAGATAATGCAATTACTTCTTGTATATCAACCTTATTTCCCATTGGTCACCCTCCTTATCACGCCCGTAGTGGTTGATTACCTCCTGCTTGAGGCGTACTTGTTGCAAGCTGTTCATCTTTTTCTTGTAATGATTCACCTACACTATTTAAGATGTCGATATCCCGATCAAAAAGTGCTTTATATTCGTCCAATGTAGATATTAACTCGATTAGCACTTCTAAGTTTTCTGTGAAAGGGGCTAAGTTAGTCTTATCAAAAGACTCATTTGTATCCACTTTGCAGTCAACTTGATTCATAGTTGTCTTCATGTTCCGTGTGACACCTTTAAAATGACTAATATTAATACTAATTTCATTTGACATATTCGTCATTCCTTCCTAGCTTTTTCAATATCGTTTTCTAATTGAACTAATATTATTTCTAAATTTTCTAAACCAGCTTGCCTGCCTTGGATGCTATTTTTTGTACTTTCTATTACTTTATCAATCTCATCTTTGACATTTTCTACATTACTTTTATACGTCTTTGCTTCATCCTTATAATAATCATAATGATGATCAAAGCCTTCCTTTTCTTTCCCTTTCCAAATTTGTTCATTGATCTCTTTATTCATCATTTCTTTATTTATATCTGCTACTTCACCTATTAATTCTGTTAAAT
>JAPFCO010000269.1 GCA_026169505.1 Pseudogracilibacillus sp. | reverse complement strand
AGATAACTATTCTCCGAGAGAAATGGAAGCTGGAGATACAGGCGAACATTATATGGTATTTTTAATGAAAGAAAAATATTATGATATTTACGAAACATTCGAACTAGAAGTAGGTCCTTTCCTAGGCGAAGAAGGTTATGCGCTGAAAGAGCGTGAAATGAATTTTGATATTCCAAGTGAATAATAGCAGTAGCCCGATTCTCTCAAAATGGAGAAAAGGGCTACTTTTTTGCTTCTGCACATTTTTAATGATTCCCTATTTAATTGTTCACACTTGCTGTTTTAGTAATTATGTTATTATAACAGACAATAAGTGAAGTCAATTTTGAAAAAATAGGAGACACTACCGTATTTATCATGATAAAACATAAAAGAACAGATAGAAATGTTTGTTTCCGTCTGTTTCGATTCTTAAAAGTTGTACGAATCACCATCATCTGGTACTAAAATATTAGCGGAGATGCCTTTTTTATTCGTGAAGTTTTTTAATGCTTCTCTTGATAATGTCCAGTGATTGACGGCTTCCATGTGGTTAGAAATTATTTTTGCGTAAGGTGCAGCCTTATATACTTCATAGATATCGTCTTTCCCCATCACGAGCGAACCGCCCTCTAGGAATTGATTATCTCCACCAGCCACAACGATAATTTCTGGGTTATGTGCTTCGATTACTTTTTGAACGGCATCATACCAAACAGTATCTCCAGCTAGATACAACGTTTTTTCACTTGGGTGTTTGAAGACAACCCCGCACACTTGACCCGCTAGTTCTAACACCGGTCCTCTCCCGTGTTCGCCTTTTGTTTTAATGAATTGGATATCGCCAAACATTGTATCTTTTTGCAAGACTTCAACATTTGTAAAACCTGCTTCTGTAACTACTTTTGCATCCTCATCATTTTGAACAAATAATTTAATGTCTTTTGGCAATGCTTCTACAGCTGCATCATCCCAATGATCTGGATGCATGTGAGTAACAATGACAGCATCTAAATCAGCTATTATATTCTCAATGGACGTTGGTAAATTAACTAAAGGATTATTTTGATCTTGTCTTGGTGCTGGGGGAAAGCCTACACCTTCACCAAAGGGTGGCATGCTGCCTTTCTCTGATAACATCGGGTCAACTAAAAACTTTTTCCCTGCATATTGTACTACGATCGTAGCATTTCGAATTTGTTTAATATCCATAGTTGCAACTCCTTTTCTTTGATTCTTATATAGTTTATACTATGTTCAATCAACAATACATAGATGAAATCAAGACTTTATGCTGTTTGACTTGATTAATAAAGGAGTTGATCAAATGTTAGATTGTACAGATAAGAAAATCATAAATGAACTATCTCAGAACAGTCGTATTACGATAAAAGAATTAGGTGAGAAAGTCCATATGACTGGTCAAGCTACTTCAGATCGGGTTGCCAAATTAGAGGACAATGGTGTGATTGAAGGTTATACCATTAAAGTGAATCAAGCAAAGTTAGGGTATTCTATTCATGCCTTTATTACAGTTATTACACAAAATACTTATCATGATCCCTATCTGTCATTTATAAAAGAACGAGAACAATACGTTGTGCATAACTACAAAATTAGCGGAGATGGATGTTATATAATAGAATGTAAATTTTCATCGAATGAAATATTAGATGAATTTTTGGAAGAATTAAACGAGCATGCAAATTATAAATTGTCGATTGTTATAAAGAAATAGTTTATGGTAAGATTAATAGTCATTATAAAAGGTGTGATAAAAATGTT
>JAPFCO010000168.1 GCA_026169505.1 Pseudogracilibacillus sp. | reverse complement strand
TTATTAATTCAATCCGGTAAGCCAGTTGGTAAGTTTAGAACACATGAGAATGCACCTCGTGTGTTAATAGCTAACTCAAACTTGGTTCCTGCTTATGCAAATTGGGAACATTTTAATAAATTAGATCAAGAAGGATTAATGATGTATGGACAAATGACAGCAGGAAGCTGGATTTATATTGGAGCACAAGGTATTTTACAAGGGACGTATCTAAGTTTTGTGGAAGCGGCTAAAAAGGTATTCGGTACACCGGATTTAACAGGAAAGTTTATTTTAACTGGTGGTATGGGTGGTATGAGTGGAGCTCAACCACTAGCTGGTAAAATGGCTAGAGGGGTTATCCTAGTGGTAGAAGCAGATAAAAAACGGATCGAACGTAAAATCAAGGAAAACTACTGCGATTTTCTTGTAGAAGATCTGGATGAGGCTTTAGCTAAGGTGAAAGAGTTAACAGAAAAAGGTGAGCCTGCTTCGATTGGTTTAGTGGGAAATTGTGCAGATGTATTCCAAGAGATTCATGACCGGGGGATTGTTCCAGATATTGTAACAGATCAAACAAGTGCTCATGACCCTAGAAATGGCTATGTTCCAAATGGTATGACCTATGCGGAAGCATTAGAGTTAAGGGAGACAGATCCTGATGTGTACGAACAATTATCTTTAGAAACAATAGCTAAACACGTGAGGGCAATGCTCGCATTACAAGAAGCTGGATCTGAGACATTTGATTATGGTAATAATATTCGTCATTATGCAAAAGAAATGGGTGTCGAAAATGCATTTGATTTCCCTGGCTTTGTTCCTGCATATTTACGACCATTGTTCTGTGAAGGTAAAGGACCTTTCCGTTGGGCGGCATTATCAGGTGATCCGGAGGACATTTATAAAACAGATCAATTAGCAAAAGAAATGTTTAAAGAAGATGAAGCATTACTTAACTGGATTGATATGGCGCAAGAAATGGTAGCATGGCAAGGACTCCCATCAAGAATTTGCTGGTTAGGTTATGGGGAGAGACACCGTTTTGCATTGAAAGTAAATGAAATGGTAGCAAGTGGTGAGTTAAGTGCTCCAATTGTCTTTGGTCGAGACCATTTAGACAGTGGATCTGTGGCATCACCAAACCGTGAAACAGAATCAATGAAAGATGGTAGTGATGCGGTAGCAGATTGGCCAATCTTAAATGCACTTGTCAATACAAGTGGTGGAGCAAGCTGGGTAAGTTTACACCATGGTGGTGGAGTAGGCATGGGTTATTCCATCCACGCTGGTCAAGTATTAGTAGCTGATGGGACAAAAGAAGCAGCTGACAAAATTGAGCGTGTGTTAGTTTCTGACCCTGGAATGGGCGTCATTCGACATGCTGATGCAGGGTATCAAAGAGCAATTGATGTAGCTGAGGAACGCGGCGTTTATATTCCAATGAAAAAGGAATGACTAGTTCTTTTTTGGTCTAAGTTTGCATGTTAGGATGCTTTTATGATAGTGATTTTTTAGTACAGAGCTTGTACTAAAAGACGTGGACGGATAGCAATTGGAACAATTACCTTTTATATAGCACTTATTTATAAATCGAATGGATGTATCTCCACTTAATCATAAGTGGAGGTTTTTTGTTGTAAATATGAGAATCAATTTTCATCATTACAAAAACAGCAACGTGGCGGTAAACAGGTATGATTAAACAAACGATATATAAAACGTACTAACTATGGTAAAATTAAAAATGCATGCATCCCAGCAACGTATAGTGATATTTGTAAGTTCATGTCATTATTTCCCGGGCAATGATTTCAAGTTACGATAAATAATCCAAGGATTTGATACATAAGTCAATTACATCATTGCCTAAATCAGCTACGTCGCTATCACCTGTAGTTGGGAACGATTCAACTCAACTACAGGTTGTAGTAGTGTAGCGATAAATCAGTATGATGAAGTTAACTAACATAAAGTGTAATAGAATTTAAGTAAATTGAGGGATGTATATGTATGTTTTTAAAATTGCTCATCGATATGACGAGGTAATTACGTTACCAGCGTTTACGATCGATATTCAACCTCAACAAATTAAAGCTGTTTATAGTGATGTTGATTTACAGACGGCTTTCGTCGAAGATATAGCTTCGAAAAACGACATCATGGTACTTGATTGTAAAGAAGGGTTGTACGATCGGCTTAGTGTAGAGGATAATCTAAAGTTTTTTCGTAAGTGGTTTCATTGTAAAATTCCTATTTCCGAATTATTGGTGATGTTTAATTTACAATCATGTGCAGGCACTTCACTGAAGAACTGTAGCTCATCTGAAGTACGACGTGTTTATTATGCTAAATATTATATGATGAATGCCAAAGTAAACGTGTTTCAAGAACCAATAAGTAATGTGGACTTGAAAACGATGAATACATTTATTCAATTGTTGCAGCAAGTAACAAAAGAGAAACGAGCTGTATTACTATTAGTTTCCAGTGCAGAGCATGCACTATTACTGACAGATCTCACCTATCATTTACGGGAAGAAGGTTTACAAGTATTAGAAACAGAGACAGAAGAACAAAAAGACATGAATACTTCAGAAACATTAGCTAGTCCTTTTGTAGAGAATTTATTTAAAATTCCAGCAAAAGTAGATGATAAGGTGATTTTGTTTGACCCAACCGAAATTGATTATATTGAAAGTCAAAGCGGAAAATCATTTATTTATATTAATAAAGATGCGTTTGCCCTGGACTTCACATTAACGGAGATTGAAAAGAAACTAGAATTATATGGCTTTTATCGGTGTCATCGTTCTTATATCGTTAATTTGCAAAAAGTACGTGAAATTATTACTTGGTCTAAAAATACCTATTCATTACGCATCAATAATAAAGCACAGTCTACGATTCCATTATCAAGAACAAAATTACATACAATTCAAGAAATATTTAAGTTGAAATAGATACAGTATAGCAATAAAAGCACACAGATCACCGAGATTGAACTGCAAAAAAAGTGTATATGACCTATATTTAGAGACAGAGAAACAAGGGAGGTATAACATTGAAAAATAGTATAGAAGTAAATGGATTACAGAAAGTATTTGGAAAGAAAACAGCCATTGCAGATGTGAACTTGCAAATTGCTGAAGGTGAAATTTTTGGCTTACTCGGACCGAGTGGCGCTGGAAAAACGACGATGATTAAAATGTTAACAGGTGAATTAAATAAAACAGCAGGAGACATCCGGGTGCTTGGTATGGAACCGACGAAGTTTCATACGACTACTTTTAAAGCTCAAATTGGGATTCTTTCCGATAATAGTGCATTATATGAACGGTTAACTGTTTATGATAATTTGAAATTATTTGCTAAATTATATGAGGCGCCACTAAGTTACATCGATGAAACATTAGAAATGGTTCATATGCTGGATGTGAAAAAAACAGCTATTAATAAATTATCAAGAGGAATGAAACAAAGGGTGCTTTTAGCGAAGGCATTGATTCATCGTCCAAAGCTTATTTTCTTAGATGAACCGACTTCAGCTTTAGATCCGGGAAATGTTGCACAAATTCATCGCGTACTCAAGACATTAAATGAAGCGGGATCGACGATATTTATTAATACACACAATATGGAGGAAGCGACGGTATTATGTGATCGCGTTGCCTTTTTACATGAAGGAAAAATAAAAGAGTTGGATACACCTAAACAATTACGATATAAATATTCGACACATGCTTTTCATATTGAAACATTCGATGGAGAGAAAATAGCATTCGACAATAATGAGGAAAATGCAGATGAAATTGCAGCTTTGATTAGAGCAGGGGAAATTAAAACGATGCATACGGATAATCCAACATTAGGCGATATTTTTATTAAGCTCACTGGAAAGGAGCTGGTGTAAATGCAGTTAGCACGTATTCAGGCTATTTTTGAAAAGGATATAAAAGATTTTATGAAAAACACGATGACAATTTTCATGCCAATTGTCCCTATTTTCTTGGCCTTCATTTATGGTCGGATGGGAGACAGCATGGAGGAAGAAATACCTTTGATGATTGTCTATATTGTTGTAGGAGTATCTTATGCATCTGTAACGGCTGGATCCATGATGATGTTAATGGCGGAAGAGAACGAAAAGAAGACATTACGTGGCTTAATTATGTCGCCAGCATCCTATATGGAGATAATCATCGGAAAAAGTCTCGTCACGGCACTCATTACCTTTATTAGTTTAGGATTATCGCTTGTCATCATGGGGAGTAATGCTATTCTCGATGTTCAGCAGATCATTGGTTTATTAATCTTATTTTTCTTTTTCTTGTTTTTAGGAATTGGTGTTGGTTTATTCGTTAAAACAGTAGGGATGACGACAGCTTACTTAATGCCAATTATGTTTATCTTTGGGTTTACACCAATGATTGAGTTGTTAGGGTTCGCCGAGGATAGTCTCATCATGAAAGTGACACATTATCTGCCATTATCACAATTAATTGAGATGGGTGATACAGGTTCTTGGACTGCAATTGGCATCGTCTTAATCTGGACTGTCGCTGCTGCATTATTCACTTTTATATGTTTTCAGAGAGTGAAAAAAGATCGAACATGATCGATAAAATTTAGCCCTTCAGTAACCCCTTATTTGTTAACTCGAAGGCAGTTTTGACCTAGGATATATTGGACGGATTATTGAGAAATAAAAAGAAAGATGCGATCATGGCAATTTACTTACCATTCGCATCTTTCTTTATTTAGTTTTCTTTCTTATTTTGTTCGATAAACTGAAGATAATCTCGTTGAAAGATATTCATTATGACGACATTATGATAAGTCCCTTTGACAAAGAACTCTTCTACTAAAGTAGCAACACTTTTATATCCACATTTCTTATATATATGAATGGCCTTTTCATTTTCTTCATCTACATACAAATACAATTTATGTAAGTTTAGCACCGTAAATGCATAATTCATTGCCAATTCTGTAGCTTTAAAAGCATAGCCATTTCCTTGGGCAGCAGGATCAATCATAATCGCAAATTCAGCATGACGATGAATAAAGTCAATATCAAGTAATTGGATAAGCCCAAGTCGTTTCTGTTCGTTCGTTAAAATAAAGCTACGTTTATTGTTGTTATGTTGATCTTTTTGAAATTTTTCATTTAATGTCACTTTCGAATAGTAAGCCTCATCAAACCAATAAGACATAATATCCGGGTTGTTTCCTAACTGGTGTATAAAATCAATATCTTCTTGTTCATAAGCTCTTAGTTTAAGTTGCTCTGACATCCTTGTATCCTCCCAATAATACATATCTTTTATTTTACAATCGTAACAGGACAATCTGCATGTTTCATTACTTTATGGCTAACACTACCAAGCATCATTTCCTGAAAAGTGTTTAAGCCACGACTCCCGATAACTAAAAGATCGATATGATGATTCTTCACATAATCAATGATTTCTAAACTAGGTTTCCCTTTTAGTAAGACAGAATTTGCATCAACTTTATCTAATGCAGCAAGTTCTATTATAGGCTGAGTTTTCTGTTCACGTTTTAATGTCATACTCTCGGAGCTCTGCGTTAATAAATATTCGTCTTTTGCCTTATTATAGTCTGCAACATAAATCACTTCTAAATGCGCATCAGGTAAATGTTTTGCAAGAGTTATGGCATGCTTTGCTGCGCGTAATGCATAATCAGAACCATCGACTGCGACGGCAATTTTCATTGATACCCCTCCCTAAATAAATTGCTTATATAGTCGTCTACTACTTGAGTTTAACCCTTGAAACTGAACGGTTTTACCACTTTTCTTTAGTTTCTGTTTCACCTTAATCATTGCACCTACAGCAGATTCATCCCATATTTGACTATCTTCAAAATCAATGATGACATGCTCTTGTGTAATGTCCTCGAATGCTTTAATGAATGTGGATGTCGAGGCAAAGAATAAAGGACCTTTTACTTTATATATGCCATCTTCGACTAAAACAGTCACTCGGGAGATTTTGGCAACAAAGATTAATGTACTTAAAATAACTCCGACGATTACCCCGATTGCTAAGTTACTCGTATATAAAATAACTGCAACTGTGGCAATCATGACAAGCGATTCTGACTTAGGGGCTTGTTTAAGAAATGCAAAAGACCCCCAGCTAAACGTAGTCATACTGACCATAATCATAATTCCGGCAAGTACAGGCATTGGTATATCAATAACAATATCGCCTAAGACGATAATTAAAAACATGAGAAAGACCCCAGCTATAAACGTCGATAAACGACCTCTTCCACCAGACTTCACATTAATAACAGATTGACCAATTAAAGCACATCCAGCCATTCCACCAAAAAAGCCATTTATAAAGTTGGCAATACCTTGCCCACGTGCTTCTTGATTTTTATTACTAGAAGTATCTGTCATGTCATCTAACACTTGTGCAGTTAAAAGCGACTCTAATAAACCAACAACAGAAAGTGCAAGAGCATACGGTAAAATAATTTTTAATGTTTCTAAATTTAATGGAATATCTGGTAAGAAAAATGTCGGTAATGTATTTGGCATCGTACCTAGATCACCAATCGTTTGTAAGTTCACGCCACTAAGAAAAGCGATGCCCGTCATAACGACAATTGCAATTAGTGGGGCAGGTATTAAGGTGAAAAACCTAGGGATTAAATAAACTAAAATTAATGTTGCGATGGCAAATACATAGGTTATCCAGCCAGTTCCAACTAAGTAAGGCAGTTGTGTCATGAAAATCATGATTCCAAGTGCGTTAACAAATCCTAGCATAACGGAGTTAGGTATGAATCGCATTAAATTTGCAACACCGAAAATCCCTAATAAAAATTGAATGATTCCAG